>CAIOOC010000683.1 GCA_903859795.1 uncultured Bacteroidia bacterium | reverse complement strand
CCGGATCCGATCATATTTGCACTTTCAATTTCGGCAATATTTACTTTGATCTTTTTATGTCCCATCTCAGCAAGTAACTCTTTCAGCGTGCTTTTTACTACTTTATTGTAATTTTTGCAACCAGAAACTTCACTCCAGAACAGGCTCCCTTCAGCCGTAATCCTCACTTTTTTAATCTTCTTGTCATGAGTCGCAAGCAAATCGATCAACCCAGCGAGTGAAGCTGCAACTAATTTTGCCGATCTTTTATAGATCTCTTTGGCAACTTTCACCTGTTTTTTCCTCTTCTTGTCCGATTCGTTTATCAGGTCGGTCAGGGCTTTGCCGTCTGTGGTTTCATCAAATCCGTCTTCAGGAAAAACCTCTCTGAGAATTTGTCCGATGTACATTCCGGAGACTGCTTTTTCAAACCGTTGCGAACCTTTATTGTCTGACTTTTCATCAACTATCTCATCGTATTTGGTCAGATGAGGAGGATTGAAGTTGCCTGATTCAAGATTTACCGGGGTAAGCCCTTCCCAATTAAGCTCCGGATCAATTTTTGGAATTCTGCCTGCATTGACGAAGGCTGCCATATTTGTTCCGGTGCCGACGATCAAACCAATGTATGCATCAAATTTTGGATTGGTTAACCCGGCAAAGAGTGAGGCAACGGTATCATTTATTACTTTAATTCCGGTGAATTCTGCTTTACCTGTATTATTCAGGACGTCAAGTAGCGGTTTCCCGACCGGATTCCCGATCATCTCCTTAATATCCATCCCTTTAGTCCATCTAATTAGTTCAGCATCACCATTAGGTAAGCATTCTGCAGGATAAGAAAAGCAGTACCCAATGGGGGCTTTAACAGGAAGTTCGATTTCATTAACAAATTCTGATTGTTTGGCCAGCAGATCCTCCAGAACAAATCCCTTGGTGGTTGTCGCTGAAAGTTCTCTGCCACTGGCCTTTTCTGGAGTAATTGTGGCTACACCATCTGCAAAATTAATAACTGCTGCGCGATAATTTGTACCACCCCAATCCAGAACAACAGCCTGCCCTTCAGCACTTGTTGACAATGGATGAATGTAAGTTGGTATACTTTTTACTTCAGTGTTGTCATTTTTCAGACCATTGTCAATTTTTTCCCCCAGATTCATGGCTATCTCCTTTAACTGTGAGGTCTTAAGCTTGAATTCGTTTTTTTTCATTATGCCCGTTTTAAATTTTTTCTGTTCAGTCAAAGATATTAAAAAGGAATGAGATCCCAGTTAATTGTCGTCTATATTTATAATTGATTTCCAGGCATCGAGTTTTGATTCCCATTTTATTGCATGAGCTGGACTCGTGGATGGCAGGACATAGTTTGGAAGGTCAATCTCAGGGAAATATTTTTTAAAATATCCTGCCGCCCCTTTACCATTGAAATAAATTCTAGTGATGTTCTGATGAGACGAAATAAATTGCTGAAGATCATTGGGCTGCTCTTTTTTGATATCTGAGTCAAGGCTCGTGTGCCGTGTGCACGATTCCAGCACATCCCAAAGCGCAATCCGGTTATTGAGCAATGTTTCAATTCTTAGCTGATAATCTGTTGAATAAGGAAGTTCTGATAATGCAAAAATAATCTTCCAGAAACCATTCCGGGGATGAGCATAATAGGCGTGATTTCTTAACGATTCCTTTCCAGGCATAGTCCCTAAAATCAGCACTCTGCTTCGGAAGTCAGCTATCGGAGGGAAAGAATATACAGGAGTAGCTTTCAGATCAATATTTTTCATCAGACAAACCGGAACTTCGTTATAAGTCTTAATCAAAAAACCAAAGATAGGGATTAGCAGGAAAAGATAATTATCAAAACGGCATTAACGTGGTGATTTTATTTAAATTTGCATCATATTAGCGTTACCATGGAACAATATTCAACAAGGCAAAATAAGATTGGAAGACTGATTCAGAAGGAGTTAGGTGAGCTTTTAAGGCGCGACACGCAGGTTTTGGCAAAAGGAAGGATTCTTTCGCTTACAATTGTCAGGGTTACACGTGATATGTCGCAGGCCAAATGTTACCTGAGCATCTTCCCTTCCGCCGGAGCAGAAGAGGTGCTGGCAGATATAAAACTTCATAAAGGCAAATTAAGAGGTGAGTTGGGAAATATTGTGCGGTTTCAACTTCGTCATGTACCAGAACTTGAATTTTACCTGGATGACAGTCTTGATTATATTGAGAAGATTGATAAGCTTTTACATTAATAGATACAGCCAAACCTAACAACAACAGCTTAATAAAAGTTCGTTATGGAGTACGATCCCATTAAGAGGCGACTTGGAAACGTGTTCAACCGCACCCCATTTTTGCGAAAATTATTTTATTCGTTGCTTGATCTGTTATTACTCAGGGCGTGGCACGTTAATAAAGAACTAAAGAGTCTTAAACGAAGCGTTTCATCACGAAATATCAGGATTCTTGATGCTGGTTCAGGCTTTGGACAGTACAGTTACAGGCTGAGCAGAATTTTCAGTGACTCTCACATTAAAGGAGTCGATGTGAAAGATGAGCAGATTGACGATTGCAACAGCTTCTTTACAACGATAGGATTGCATGAAAAGGTTGTTTTCGAATATGGAGATCTTACCACATTTAACGAACCATATAATTACGATCTGATTCTTTCAGTTGATGTAATGGAACATATCGAAGAGGATGAACTCGTATTCAGCAATTTCTATAAATCGTTACGTAACAATGGAATGCTTCTTATTTCAACCCCTTCTGACCAGGGAGGTTCCGACACTGATCAGCACGATCATGGGTCGGTGAACGGTTTCATTGAGGAACATGTTCGTGACGGTTACGGAATCAGGGATATCACTGAGAAATTGCAACGTGCCGGATTTTCTGAGATTGAGGCAAGGTATACCTATGGTACATTCGGATCTTTTTCGTGGAAATTGTCGATGAAGTATCCTATACTCCTGTTGGGTATTTCCAAAGTCTTTTTTATCCTCTTACCATTTTACTATCTGATAACTTTTCCGTTTTGCGCCATCTTTAATTCCATCGATGTTCACTCAAGGCATAAGTCGGGCACAGGATTATTGGTGAAAGCATATAAAAAATGATTCCAAATCAGTTTACATCTTGAACCTTTCGTTTTACATAGCGAAAAGATACCTCTTCTCTAAAAAGAGGACCAACCTGATTAACATCATCTCGGCAATTTCTGCCGCAGGGATGGCCATCGGAACTATGGGGTTGATTATAGGATTGTCTTGCTTTAATGGTTTCGACACACTTATAAAATCACTTTTTTCCACCTTCGATGCCGATCTAAAAATAACCCTAGTTGAGGGGAAGAGCTTTTCCGTCGATAATCAAATATTTAATGAGATTCGCAAGGAAAAGGATGTCCTTTTTTTTAGCGAAGTAGTTGAAGATAATGCGCTGTTGCGTTATGAAAACCGGCAGGTTCTGGCAACAGTTAAAGGAGTCAGTGATGATTACAGTAAGATGACAGGGCTTGATTCAATGATTGTTGATGGAAAGTTTAAACTCAATGAGGATGATAAGCAATTCGCGGTTCTTGGACAAGTGGTTGCCTATTTTCTATCGGTGGGTCTCAACCTGATGAATCCAATAGATATCTATGTTCCGCAGAAAAGGAGAAAATCAGGATCCTCGATTGAAGGAAGTTTTAACCAGGGTTTTATCTATCCCTCCGGCGTATTCTCTGTTCAGCAGGAGATTGATTCCAGGTACATCATTGTTCCAATTGCATTTGCGCGCGAATTATTTGAAATGGCGGGGAAGGTTAATTCGGTGGAGCTCAAATTAAGGAACGGTGCGGATGCCAGGCAGGTGCAGCAGATGATTACTGTTAAACTTGGCAGCGGTTTTGTGGTAAAGAACAGGTATCAGCAACATGATTATCTCTATAAGACAATGCAAGGGGAGAAGTATGCCGTTTACCTAATTCTTATTCTTATCCTTATTATAGCATCATTTAATATTGTGGGTTCCCTTACAATGTTAATTATAGACAAAAAGGAAGATATTTCAATTCTGCAGAGCATGGGGGCCGATAAAGTACTGATTCGTAATATTTTCCTATTTGAAGGGTGGTCAGTTTCCCTGGTTGGAGCGGTTGTTGGAACCATATTGGGAATTGCTGTCTGTCAGGCCCAGATCACTTTCGGATTGGTCAAACTTCAGGGCGGGGGATCATTTATAATCGATGCTTATCCAATAGACATAATTCCTCTCGATATTCTGCTGATATTCTGTTCCGTAATACTGATAGGTTTCCTGGCTGCCTGGCTACCTGTTAAGTATATCTCGGGGAAATTTCTTCATGATGAAGTTCACTGATCAGAGATAAGATGCTGGCAACGGCGACTGGCTATTCGCTGCTGGCAGAATTTGATTGGAGGAAGATGCTTTTTCAAAATCAGGTTTGGAATAACAAATAGCCTGGTGAAGTAATTCAATCAAGCTGCCAATTGCCGGTAGCGGAATGGAACAAGGATAAAAAGGTGATTTATTATCCGTAATCCCGATCCTGAATATCACGGTGTTTCTATAAATTGAAATCCAATCCCCCTTACTGTCTCCAGAAATTCTCCTTCGATATATTCAGCAAGTTTTTTGCGCAGATTTTTGATATGCACATCGATATAATTTGAATTGTAATTTTCTTCGATGATATCTCCCCAGATATGCTCAGAAATCTGCAAGCGGGTCACAACTCTGTTTTTGTTCAAAATCAGGAAACTTAAAATATCATACTCCTTTCGGGTTAATGTGATCAGGTTTCCCCCTGATGAAACGATCCTTTTATCCAGATCAATCTCCAGTTTACTGATAGTTATAATATTGGCTCTGATGCCATGTTTACGTCTCATCACAGCCATTATTCGTGATTTAAGTTCAAGTAACGAAAACGGCTTTGGCAAATAGTCGTCAGCTCCTACGTTGAGCCCTTTAATTCTGTCTTCCAGAGCGCTTCTGGCTGAGAGAATAATAACCGCAGTATTGCTGTTATTTGCAACCGACTCCTTCAGAAGGTCGATCCCGTCATAATCGGGCAATCCCAGGTCCAGAAGCAGCAGATCGTAACTGTTAGAGAACATTTTCTCGGAAGCAATCCGTCCGGTATGCGCCTCTTCACACGAAAATCCCTCCTTCTCGAGATAGCTTCTAACCTCATTGGCAAGTGGGATCTCATCCTCAACAATTAAAACATGCATTGTTCAAAAAATTTATAAAAACTCAATACATCAAACCTACATGAAAAAAATGAGAATTCACAATTATTTCAATCCCGTTATCGTATTTTTATAGTTACATTAACGGAACATTACCTTTGAAGATTCATCAGGAATCAGAGGTGAAATATTGATTATTCCTGAGATTTTCATATTAATTAAATAGTTGAATAATAGTTGTATATAATTATAAAATGAGACTCGAACTTAAACTGGCCCTAATTGGGGCGCTATCCAAGATAGTGATCTTTTTAATCCTTTTCATCCTTATGCAGCAGGTCATTGACAAACAGGCACTACGGCAAACTGATCATGATCTGATTAAAATGAAGGATAAGACTATGGCAATTGTGAGCAAGATTGGTATTAATTCGTTCCTGAATATCGAAAGAGATAGTGTTTATGCGAGCTATAATATGCTAAAGGACGAATATATTACAATTGATCTGGACACTGCAAAAATTCCGGCGCCGGTGGTGTTCTCTAATGAGGCGCGTGAGATAGAAGACGAAGATTTTGATTTCCGTATACTTAATTATGGTTTTGTAATCAATAATCAGCATTATATGCTGGAGATTGGGAAAAATATTCAGCTGATCAATTCGCTGAACAAAATGATGAAAAATATCTCAATTACAATAATTCTAATTGTCCTACTGATTACTATTGTTGTGGATATTGGCATCAATAAATATCTCCTTCATCCGCTTAATAAATTGATAATTAGAAAATTGAAGACGATAACGAATCCCGAAACATTTGATTTTTCGGAGCTCAACAGTTCAACTTCGGATTTTGTATATCTAAATAATGCACTCAACGAATTAATGCATAAGGTAACTACTATTCTGAAAAATCAACAGAAATTTACTGCTGACGTTTCACATGAACTTTTTACACCGATATCAATTATGCAAAGTAAGCTTGAGAATCTGCTCGTATCGGGTAACCTTCCGGAAAAATTTGTTGCCGGAGTTCTGGAACAGCAAAATAATCTGAACAGATTACAGCAGATTATCAAAGCATTACTTTTAATTGCACGTATCGAAAATGATCAGTTTGCAAAGAATGACAGTTTTAGTTTCAGAGATCTTGTCGACGAGATAATTCTTAATATTGAAGACCGGGCTGAGATGAAAAATGTTACGATCGAAAATCTTGTGCATCCAAACGATTCACTGTCAAATGTCAATAAGTCGCTTATTTATATACTAATGTTCAACCTTGTCTCCAATGCCATTAAATATAACAGAGACGGTGGAAAGATACGCATTATCTGCTTCGAGACTGGTAGTAAATTTTGTATTGAGGTGATTGATAATGGAATAGGAATTGATTTGGATCAAATTCCAAATATTTTTAACCGTTTTAAAAGAGCAGATCCAACATCAGGCGAAGGTTACGGGCTCGGACTTTCGATTGTGAGCAGTATTGTGAGTTTTCATAACGGTTCAATAGAGGTACAATCAGTGAAGGGGGAGGGATCAACATTTAAAATTCAATTTTCGTTAAAAAATGTTAATTTTAATTCGATAGGCTAAATCTTCATGATTCCTTCATAGTAGGGATAATACATTTGATCCGTAAACAATATTAAAATCAATTTTAAAATTCTCTATCATGAAAAAATTAGTACTTTTATTAAGCTTCGTATTTGTTTTAGGTTTGATTTCTGTAAGTGCTCAGGATGCCAAGAAAACCGTTAAAAAAGCTCCTGCTAAAACTGAAAAAGCAGCTAAGGCTCCTGAAAAAAAGGCTCCTGCAAAAGCTAAACCAGCAAAAAAAGCTCCAAAGAAAACTGAAGCTCCAGTAAAGAAATAAGCTAAGCTACAATTAAAAGAAACCGCAGACTGAACTCTGCGGTTTTTTTATGCGTTAAAACCTCGAATTTAGTTACCGTACTTCGGAACCCTCTTTTAAGGTTGTTGCCGGAGTAACAAAAACCAGCGATCCGTCTATATTTTCAGCCATTAGAATCATTCCTTGTGATTCGATTCCCTTTAGAATTTTTGGTGCCAGGTTAACCAGTATAGAAACTTGCTGACCAATAATTTTATCAGGTTCAAAATATTCGGCAATTCCTGACACCACGGTACGCTTATCAATCCCGGTATCGATGGTTAGTTTGAGAAGTTTTTTGGTCTTGGCCACTTTCTCCGCAGCGATAATTGTCCCTATACGGATATCCAACTTGGCAAAATCCTCATATTCAATGTCACTTTTTGCAGGATTAATTTTAGACTGCTCAAGTTGGTTCACCCTTTTTGTTGCAAGAAGTTTATCGACCTGCGCCTGGATCGCCTCATCCTCAATCTTCTCGAAAAGTAATTCAGGAGTATTTATCTTATGGCCTGCGGCGATAAGATCAGTTCGGCCAAGTTCTTTCCAATCGAGTTTATTGAGGTTCATAAATCCGCGCAGTTTCTCTGTGGTGAACGGGAGAAATGGTTCAAAAACTATTGTGAGGTTTGCTGTTATCTGGAGTGCAGTATTCATGATAGTTTTAACACGTTCAGGATTAGATTTTACCACTTTCCAGGGTTCCATGTCAGCAAGGTATTTATTCCCTAATCGGGCCATGTCCATTGCATTTTTCAACGCTTCGCGAAAGTGATATGTTTCGATCGATTTCTCTACCTCAGTTTTTAGGCTTGTAATTTCGCTGAGAGTTTGCCTGTCATAATCGGTCAGAATACCTGTCTCAGGAACTTCGCCATTGTAATATTTGTCGGTAAGAACCAAAGTTCTGTTCACAAAATTCCCAAAAATGGCCACCAATTCACTGTTGTTTCTGGTCTGGAAATCTTTCCAGGTGAAGTCGTTGTCCTTAGTTTCAGGTGCATTGGCTGTAAGGGTATATTTAAGAACATCTTCTTTTCCCGGAAAATCTTCGAGATATTCGTGCAGCCATACTGCCCAGTTTCTGGAAGTTGAAATTTTATCGCCCTCCAGGTTAAGGAATTCATTTGCAGGGACATTATCAGGTAAGATATATGAGCCCTCGGCTTTAAGTACCGCCGGAAAGATGATACAATGAAACACGATATTATCTTTCCCTATAAAATGAACCAGCCTTGTTTCAGGGTCTTTCCACCATTTAGTCCAATCGGAAGTCCATTCTTTTGTTGCTGATATATAGCCTATTGGCGCATCAAACCAGACATAGAGTACCTTTCCTTCCTCCCCGGGAATAGGAACAGGGATTCCCCAGTCGAGATCACGTGTAACTGCACGCGGATTCAGTCCTCCATCAATCCATGACTTACATTGCCCATAAACATTTGGTTTCCATTCCTTGTGACTCTCAAGGATCCATTCGCGTAACCATGGTTCATATTGATCAAGAGGGAGAAACCAGTGTTTTGTTTGTTTCATGATTGGTTTATTCCCGCTAAGCACAGATTTGGGGTCAATCAGGTCTGTAGCATTGAGTGTGCTGCCACAGCTTTCGCACTGATCTCCATATGCTTTTTCAAAATTACATTTTGGACATGTCCCGGTAATATAGCGGTCTGCAAGGAATTGGTTTGCCTCTTCATCGTAGAATTGTTCGGAAGTCTGTTCAATAAATGCTCCTTTATCATAAAGTGTTTTGAAAATTTCGGAGGCAGTTTCGTGATGAATTTTGGCACTGGTCCGTGAATAAACATCAAAGGAAATTCCGAACTTTTCAAACGATGTTTTGATCATGCCATGGTATTTGTCCACTACATCCTGAGGCGTAATACCTTCTTTTTTAGCCTTTAAGGTAATTGGAACACCATGTTCATCCGAGCCGCCAATAAAGGCAACCTCTTCACCTTTCAATCGCAAATAACGGGCGTAAATATCTGCAGGGACGTAAACTCCCGCCAGATGGCCAATATGAACCGGGCCGTTGGCATATGGCAAAGCCGAGGTGATCAGCGTTCGTTTAAAATTCTTCATCGAATGGAATCTACTTTAAAATGTTATTTCGGAAATAGAGGTGCAAAGATAGTATTATCAGTCACAAGTATCAAACGAAGGTTAGAGAGTTAGAAATGAAAAGGATGGAAAGTCAGGAGAGCTCGCTGTGAAATACCTTGATTATCCTGAGTAAGATGCGAAGGTGGTTACCTCTGTAAATCTTTCATTTAGAACTTTTCAATTTGAGTTTTTCATTTTGAACTATTACCTTTCTGTAGGCCTGAGGTGTTTTCCCGAAATGTCTTTTAAATACACTTGTAAAATACTGAGCGCTTGAGAACCCACACTGGTATGCAATTTCTGTGGCAGAGGCGGCAGGAAGTTCTTTAAGCCTTTTTGCAGCTTCTCCTAATCGTATCTTGTTAATGAATACCATTGGAGTACAGTTACTTATCTCGACACAATATTGTGTAAAACGGGTAGTTCCCAGTTTACAATAGGCGGCCATATCAGGTAATGTCCAGGGTTCCTCAAAATGTTCTTCGAGTGATTTAAGGAAAAGTTTTACTGTCCGGCGTGACTCTATAAGCTCTTCATCCAGTTTTATCTTTCCCTCCTGGAAGTGTTCTAGCAGTGCAATTAACAGAGAATTGATCAATACCCTGAGCTTTGATTCATAATCTTTCTCTCCTCCCTCTTTAATTACCTTACCGATTCTTACAAAGCAATCTCTTAGTTCATGGGTTGCTTTCCAGACCGGTTGTTCATTCTGCCTGAAATAAATGGTCAGTTTTTCGAGATCTTTAGGGTTCAATATAACCCAGTTTGGCCAGCTCCATTCCTGATGGGGGTGACGTACGCCAACATCCAGAATCAGCCAGTGAAGTTTACTTAGTTCCACATTGGGATTACCCAGTTTGTGACTGATCCATGGGCGGGTAATTGTCAGATGATTCGGGTCAAGTTTATATTTCTCTTCACCAAGAAAGAAGGTCAGATCACCCGATTCGAGATAACAAATTTCAATGCCTTCATTGGTATGCCAGTCAAGTCCCCAGTTTTGAAGTTTTCTGATGTTCCAGTAACCGATACTTTTGATTCCGGCCAGTTCCGATTTGGAGAGCCTTCTGCCCGGATAAGAATCACGGGCCAGGGTTGTAAGCTCCAGTTCACCAGAATCGGCGGCGAGTTTAACTGGACTGCAGTTGTCGGCCTTGTACGATAACTTACCGCTTGGATCATAGAATTTTGCTCTTCTTTCCATTTCGAATATAAAATTTTACACTGAAAGATTTTGAACAAATCCTCTCTTAAACAGGCTTACCTTTACCCTAATGGATTCGTCGCTCCGGAATCACAAATATAGTTAAAACCAAAATATTATGAACGGAATTGTTAAACTTGGTATCAACATGGAATTTGTACGGCATCACGATATGTCGTTTGCAAACGGAGTACGAAAGGCTGCAGAAATCGGGTACGAGTATATTGAGCCAATGGTTCACCTGGGTCGGGAATTACTCAGTGAGGCAGGTTATTTTCATTCTGTTTCACTCTTCGATGATCCTTTGTATGTGAGAGAGTTATGTGATAAAAACAACGTAAAACTATCGGGAGTGTCTTCGCATACTCCATTATGCAAACCTGAAATCAGCGTAGAATATCTAAAAATGGCCATTCGCTGGGCGGCACAGGCGGGTGCGCCGGTGGTCAATACAGACGAGGGACCAAAACCTTTCTGGACGACAAAAGAGCTTGATTATCAGTTGATGACTTACACACTTACTGAAGCCGCGATGGTTGCTGAACGTCACGGTATCAAAATCGGACTGGAGCCTCACCAGCAATACAGCAAAACCCCCAAAGGGCTCGACAGTATTTATGATCTGGTTTCGTCTCCGGCAATCGGGATAAATTTTGATACGGGAAATAGTTATCTTGCAGGGGGATCAGATGTATATGAATGGCTCGAAGGGGTTAAAGATCGTTTAGTTCACCTCCATGCCAAAGATATCAGCCTGCAGCAGAGCATGGCTGAGCGCGGAAAAGTTTCAGGAACACCAGTCGGCTGTGCATGTGGAGACGGAGTAGTAGACTGGAAACATGTTATAGACATCGTAAAATCGAGTGGCCGGGAAATAGTTTTTAGTGTCGAATGTGGAACAATTGACGAGGCAAAACGTAGTTTCGGGCATCTGTCACGACTTTTATAATAAAACCACTTTATGAAGAGAATCCTCTTTTTTATTCTGATTTGCATTAGTACCATTCCGGTTTTTGCTATAACTCATAAAGATTCGTCGTCTCCTAAAGAAGATTTAATCAAAGTGTTGATATTAAGCGGGAAGAATAATCATGAATGGCAGAAGACAACCCCGATGTTGGTTCGCATTTTTAAGGAGTCGAAACGATTTACAATTACGTTTTCTGACATTCCCGATACGTTGACCTATTCGACACTGAAGAAATTTCAACTTGTCATCAGCAACTGGAATACCTGGCCCGACAACAAAATAAGAATGAACAGTCAGTGGGAAGGAGATTTTTTAAGGTATGTGAATGAGGGTGGAGGGGTTCTCTCGATTCATGCCGGGGCATCTTCATTTTACGATTGGGAACCCTACCACCGGATCGGAATCGGAAGATGGGGGAAAGAGACCAGGCATGGTCCCCGTACCAGGGGTCACATTTATAATTTAGATCAAGGTCACCCGATTACCATGGGGATGGGATCTTTCTATATCATGGATGAGATCTGGGAAAATACCGATATTTACCCGGGCTCAAAAGCTATTGGTTCTTTAACTGCCAAAGATGAAAAGGATGGTCATTTGATCGATGTCTCTTCAATTTTTGTGAGTCAGAACGGAAAAGGGAGATGTTTTTTTACTACACTCGGGCACGATGAACGTGCATTGTTAAATTCGGGATTACAGACACTTTTACTTCGTGCGGGCCAATGGTGTGCAGGTAAAGAAGTTACAATTGAAATCGCTGGTGATCTTAAGAATTCCGCAAAAACGCCAAAGGATCAATTATCCTGGTGTAAAACTGATACCACTTTGGCTTTGATGAATCATTCCGATATCATCTGGCAATTCAACGGCCAGAACCGTTTTGGAAAACCATATTTTCACCCCCTTACTGTGAATCAATCGGATCTTACCTGCGTTTCTCCTCCCGATCACCCCTGGCATGTTGGTTTATGGTTTTCTTGGAAATTTATTAACGGTGTTAATTATTGGGAGTATCAGAAAAATTTCAGCTCAACCGAAACAGGTTTCAAATCGGATGGAATCACAGCCATTAAAAATCAGAAATTCTCAACCAACAGCGATTTTTCAGCCGATGTCCATTTGAATCTGACATACCATCCCGTCGATGGGAATGCGGTTATGTCCGAGGAACGACTGTACCATATTTCGAAACCATCCTCCGATGGCAGTTATTATATAGATGAAGAACATTTATTCATCGCACTCTCGGACAGTGTATTACTCGACCGTACACCGATCACGGGTGAACCCGGAGGCCAGTCATGGGGTGGGTATTCGGGATTATCGATAAGATTTAACCAGAGTTTTACATCTCCCGAAATTGTTTCTCCCGGTGATAGTGCAAGCCGTCGAAAAAGTGCCTGGATTTATATGGGATTTCAAACTCTCAAGGATGCAAAAGCGGGAATGCTGATCCTGAATCATCCCCGGTTTACGCCGAAGTCATCAAGCTGGTACATTATTAATGATTCTCAGGTACCTTTTTATTATTACAGTCCGGCTGTTATTTTCGACAAGAACATACTTTTGAAGAAAGGAGAGTCGTTGCATCTGAAGTACCGGATCTGGATGTTGGGAGGAGAGGTTTCAAAAGGGCAATTGCAGCAGAAGTACAATCAGTGTTTGGATTTGATAAAGTGAATAAATTATAAACCAAATAAAATCTAAAACGATGGCAATAAAAGTAGGATGTTTTGCATTGATCAATCCATT
>CAIOOC010000682.1 GCA_903859795.1 uncultured Bacteroidia bacterium | reverse complement strand
CCCGCATCGACTTAAATTCTTCTGATTCCATAACTCTTGTTGTCTAAAGTTCAATAATAATAAAATTTTGCTTTAGACAGAGTTCATTTTACAGCCTCTTTAAGACTCCTTTTGCTTAACCTTTAAAAGTTTTGTAACATCGTAACCACGTTTTTGTAATTTGTCAAGCAACTCATTATAAAGTTCTTTTTCCAATTGTGGTTTCCTACTTAAAATCCAAAGATAATTATCTGAACTGCTACCAATCAAAGCCCATTGGTAATCTTTATCCAATTCCAAAACGTAATAATCGCCATAAAAAAACAAAAAAAATGATACTTTTAATTTAGCAGGATAATTGATGGGGTCAGGTATTTTTGCTTTCCCAACTGCTTGAGAAAATTTACCATCCAAACCATTTTTATAGCCGCTGTTTAGCACCTTTATTTTGCCATCCTCTCGAAAGGAGTAATTTGCTGTAACACCAACTAATCCACGTTCAAAACTATGGTTATAACGAGCAATTTCGTACCATGTACCCAAATATTTTTGAATATCTAATTCTTTAACTACTGTTTTGTCAATCATGGTTTTCTGAGTGTTAAAACTAACCAATGAATTACCGACAATTATAAGCGTAATAACAATTAGAAAAATACTTAAACTTTTAACCATTTTCAACATTCCATTTTTTTAAATATTGTTCAATCTTTAATTATTAATATTAAACAAAATACATTGATAAATGTTCTTGAAAGTTAAAAGTATTTAGCGATATAAGCTCTGTTAATGTGGTTCTATTTAAGCTGGCATACAACGCCTGAGGCTATGGGAAGTGGCGGATTGCGGAGTACTTTCCTGTCGAACACTACCGCCGTTGTTGCGGGCTGTGAACTCCGCATTCAGCATGGAAACGGCAATTGTCATATAGTTTTTGTTATGGCGCGTAATTCATTCAATACTAAACATCTATTGAAATACTTACTTTTCCACCCAGTCCTTTTTCAACAATGTCAAAAAGCGTACTCAATGTTATATTGCTGCCATCATTCTCAACACGAGAAATATAGGTTCTTTTTTTGTCTATGATTTGTCCTAATTCCTCTTGAGTCATGTGTCGCGATTCTCTTGCTTTTTTTAATAAAAGTCCGATTTTAAAAGATTCGGCTTCTCTCTCAAGATTATCGCGTCTTTCTGTACCTTTTTCTCCGTAAACCTGATCCTTAATTTGAATCCAGGTCGCAATGTCTTTGTTGTTATTTTCTGCTTTCATAATACTCTTTCATTAAATTTATAGCTTTCTCAATTTCGTTTTTTGGCGTTTTCTGTGTCTTTTTTTGAAATCCGTTAAGAAGGATTACCAATTTTCCTTTGTCGAAGAAGCAGAAAACACGCCAAATGTCTGTCCCTAATTGAATTCTCGCTTCATAAAGTCCATTTGTCCCAGTAATTTGTTTTAAATAATTTGTCGGAATTCTCTCTAATGTCTCGATCGCTTCAATGATTTTGAAGATCTTATCCTGAACCTTAATTGGTTGCTTTGTCAAGAAATCTACAAAATAGTTCTTGTATGCAATTACTTCTCGAATTTTCTCCATGTGTCATTAAAATAAAACCAAAGGTAACTTTAAAGTTACAAT
>CAIOOC010000681.1 GCA_903859795.1 uncultured Bacteroidia bacterium | reverse complement strand
TCTTCATCTTCATTTGATTTTAAAAGGGCTTTTATTTTTTTCTCAACATTTTTCATAAGGTTATATCCACTAGGTTTGAATGTTCTACCACAGCTAAGGACCTCCAGTATAAATTTTTTTTCATTCCTTATGAACCCGATTGAAAAGTTTTTTTCTTTTGATTCTTCCATATTTTTATTACTTGAATGATAAATCGACCCGAGCAAAGACATTAAGTTTGCCTATGTATACATTATAATGATTTTTTTGCTGTTTTTACTATTGCCTGTCTCACCTTCTTTTTTCAACATTCAAAATAACCCTTATATATCAAGGGTTTTTTCAGTATCAATTTTACGAAATTTAATAGACCAAATTTGCTCTCCCATTTTGAGTTACTTCTATTGCCAGAGTATGAGCATAAAATTTTTCACAAATAATTTTTTTATATAAAAATAGAGGGTTCAGCTTCAAGCCGTCCCCTCTTGTTTTCACGTCTCAACTTTCTGCTTTGAGAGCCACCGTGACAGATACCACGCTCCGTAGAGTGCGATGACTACACCAAACCACTGAAATGGTGTGAGTTTTTCGCCGAGCATAAAACTCGCTCCCAGAATTACTGCTGGAGTTTCTCCTTGAGCAAGGACACTGGCTTCAGTCGTCGGAAGATTTGCAAAAGCAAGCAAGTTCGCTTGCCAGTAGAGAAATCCTCCCACGAAGGCAAAGCTAATGAGCAGTGCTACAAGTCTTGGGTTAGCAATGGCTGTCCAAGATGATCCAGTGCTCAAGGCAAGCCCAAGCAAAGTGAGGCCAACCATCGCCCAGAAGCGGTAGCTATGCTGGGTATATATTAAAAAAGTGAAATATATTATAATAATTACATATTAAAGTGCTGATGTAATTAATTTTTTATAAATAAACCATAATGAAACTTTCGAAAACAATACTAACTTTTATTTTTGCACTAGTAATATGCTCATCATTATGGATTTTCGGTTTTATAAAAGTTGGCTCAGTCAGCAGTTCTAATTTCCAGATTAGTCAGTCTATAAATGGCAACTGGAAAAGACTTTACAGCCAATCGTTTGGGGTAAAGTACGAAACAAAAAGTTTTGAATTGACACCACAAAATGGCCAAGTGAAAGTTCAAATAAATCAGACAACTCTTCCATTTGCTGATATTGAATTTGTTCACTTGAATGCTTGCGGTGCAGATATCAATCCAGAATACGCCAAATACGTTTCAACTGGTGTCAGTGTTCTATCCGACATATCAGCAGATGATAATAACGTAATCGTCAATCATGAAAAACCGATTGAAATTCTTTGGAACATACCAAGCGGATGTTCTGGTACTGCAACGATGACAATGAAAGCCAATGAATATACTTCTAGCGAAGCAAACGCTGTTCGTTTCCCTTATGATGGAGTCAATGACCAAAGCTATAATTTTAGAAACAATAAATCCATAAAAGTTGACGGGACACTTAGTCAAGTCGACGGATTGGTTAAACCCACATATTCCGCTCTTTGGCATTCAAATACAGGCCATCCGGATGGTTATACATATATTTATATGAATGACGACGCGAAAAACGTTTATCTTTCCTATGATATTACCGGTGATAATACCAATGAGCATGGACCGGACTGGCTCAAAATTATTGCCCTAAATACAAAAGACGGAAAACAAAAAACGTATAAAATTAATGATGATCCAAGCCAGTACGGTCAATGCGGTTTCGGTTTAACAAGCAAAGTTTCATATAAACATGAGACTTGTGACGTTGAGATTCCGAAGTCGGATTTAGTTGGAAATCAATTGAACTTCTATTCTTTGTATTACGGCACCTTTTCTGGAGCTCAATTTCAGTATCTTGGAGTTTCTTCCTCACCATCAAATACCTTGCCAGTTATAAAAGGTGTAGCTGTTGATAATAGTGGGAGCGGAGCTACAATCTCATCAGTTAAATTTGGAATTAGAGACAGGGATACTAATCCTGATCCAGACACAGATCCAGACACAGTCCTCCAATATAATGGGATATGTACTGCGGATGATGGAACTTTTAATTCATCAAGCGAAAACTTTACTTGTACTGCAACAGATCCCCTTTCCTACGGAGTTAATTATGCAGTTGATTTAGAAGTTTTTGAGAATGACAGTGATACACCAAGTGTTATACCAAATGGCAATGGCCAAATTAATTTCACCCTTTATAATAATGACTATTCCATCATTCATACTTTCGCCAGTGGGGATGTAAATAACGGCACAACCCCCATTGGCCAGTTTGTT
>CAIOOC010000680.1 GCA_903859795.1 uncultured Bacteroidia bacterium | reverse complement strand
TAACCTTCGAACTTTGAATAGGGATAAATCCTTCCCGGAGATGCTACAGGATCGGGATCAGAATAGGAATAGGTAATTAGTGAGGTCTGTTTTTCAGTGATTTGTGCCGACTGAGCAAACAGCAAACCAGAGTTCATCGCACAAACAGCGATAATCAGCAACATGAAAAGCTTTTTCATTACTTGTAGATTTAATTGGATTTTTTACGAAGATACAATAACCATCCTTTCATTGGTTCAATAGATATCGAATCACCAGGATTAAAAATATTTTCTTTCTGGAAATCCTTGATTCCAGGGGTGACCAACACTGTTTTATCCTGCTCTGTGCCGAGATTTTTCCAATCAATCTGAAATAATAACCTGACCGGTTTGTCACACCAACTTGCAACAGATATCAGTGATTGATCTCCCTTTTGATATATTGCGGCTTGAATGCCGGGATTACTTGTCTTCACAGGACAATCTTTTTCCCAGTATCCCTTGATAGATGCAGATGCAATTCCGAATTCATCCCAGATTCTCCAGACCGGTCGGGGATTGCGTCTTACTGTTTCTGTTGTCCATGGATGGCGGACCGTCATTCCGTAAACCATTCCCCGCCATCGGTTTCTACCACCCTGAAGCATGTCGCCCATTCGTATTAGTCAGGATACCCGAGACCTGTACAAACCAGTTGGCAGCAGGCATCTCATCGTAGCGAAAACTTTCTCCAAACCAGATTTTGTCGATGCAGGGGAAATATTAAACATACTGGTTGGCAGGTCCTTATGAAAAACCGGTATTGGAATGTAAATCATGCAGGCAACCGGGTTTTTTATTGTCAAGCACCATCCGGATTCGCTATACTTTGATGACTCTTATTCTTTCTCAATCAGTGCCATTTCATCTTTTGCCAGTGACAACGATAAATTTCTAGCGATCAAATTTCTGGTCTGTGTGACGGAACTTCCTCTTATTGTCACAACGCTAATTTTTACCGTACATTTCTCAGGCCAATCATAGGGTAGCTTCCAGATTTTATTTAGATACCCATTTCTGCTGTATGCGATAAGGACTTTATCGCCAATCCATAATGCAGGGATTAGTAAATTATCGTTTTCAACCATAGTTAACCCCTGCCTTGTAATTGAATAGTTTCCTTTTGAAATCGTTGTTCTTACTCCGTCTGAAAATTGTACTGTTTTATTCTCTTTCTTATTGATCAGATAAAGGCGCTTCAGACGGTTCAGATAATACCAGATCACCGTTTTCAGACAAAATTGTTCCTTAAATCCGGAGAGGGTTCCCGAATCATTTTTGATGATATCTTCACCATGCATGCTGGTGCCAAATAGTTTACCCCATTCGCTGTTATCCTGTCCCCCGCAGTAATATGATGCTGGCCATTTCAGATAGTTCTTAAGGCCTCCGTACCACCATGCCATTGGCTGGTAACCTTCGAATGCCGTTTCGCGCAGAAAATCAACTCCTTCAGATGTCACATCAATGCCTTTTGATGCCCAGTAGCTGAAGATCTTTCGTTGTGCATCCGTTTCATCCTGTACAGTGAATTTCAGATAAGGGCTTATTGGCCCTTTGGTGAAGTCGATATGTGTTTTACCATTGGCATCTTCAGCTGGAACCGGAGGCCAGGAATGGAACGCATCTATATGCACTGTTCCTGATTTTGATAATGGGAAGAGTTCACAAATTCTGTCGATTCTCTTTTGGGCAAACCCTGTTTTCCATTCCTGGGCATAACTAATTGGATAACCCCACTCACAAGCGCGGAGTGTTCCATCACTGTTTTTGGCGATTATATTGTTTTTTACATACTCTTCCCAGAGGGGACTATCTTCGTATGCATCAAACATATTGATATGAAGACTCACTGTTGTGTGATACCTGGTTGCTTCATTGATAAGCCATTTCAGACTTTCAAGGGAATTGGCATCTGCAGGTCGTTTAAGACGTTCATTTCCTTCGAACCACGCCGGGTATTTTGAATCATGGCCATTGTACTGCCACCCAACGAGGTACACTATTTTGGGAATTCCAAGTGTCAGATTATCTATTTTGCGAATCACCTCTAAAGCTTCCTGATAGTTAAGAAATACCTCAGATTTCCCGTTGTCCCTGCGCTTTTGTTTGCCATCGAACAACGCCTGAGAGAGAAATAGTTTCATTGTAAGTATCTGATGATAAGCATGTTTCTGAGGGATCCGAAAATCAGGATTTTGATTCTGACTTATATACGTCGTATCTGAATTCCCGATCGAAATATTACCCCTGATTTCTGAATGTGCCGTCGTGTTAAAGAGGATGAAAAAAATGATAAATAGGATTTGTACATTAGTGTCCCATTAAAATATAAAGAAGTTCTTTGAAATATTTGAAATTTAGTTATTTACAGGCGGTTTTCGATTAAACGGATTTCAATTTGCATATTC
>CAIOOC010000679.1 GCA_903859795.1 uncultured Bacteroidia bacterium | reverse complement strand
GTTTTAAACGGGTTTTGGAGGTACTCAGAGTTTCTAACATGGTAGAATTCAGGAAATTATTCGAATTAGTCAGTTTGTTGGGAAAAATAGAGAGGTTTTTGGAAAGATCAGCAAAATTAAGGATTTCAGATGGTCTGGAATTTCCGGAAAAGTTGATTTTGGATCTTAGGTCACATCATCCTGTTCAGGCAATTTCAAATCGTATCCTCAACGCAGGCATTTCACAGCTTCGCCCTTTCAGTCACATGAACCTTCCAATATCTGTTGTTATTAAACGATCAATGAGTAGCAAATCTACGCGATATATGTAAGAATTCCAAGTAATCGTTAAAAAATGTGAATGTATTTTATAAGTGACAGTAAATCTGAAACAGGTGTATGGGTTTGGGGAATAAGTGTGAATTGGGGATGGGGGGATAAAAGAAAAGTCCAATCAATAGGGGGATTTTAATTGGACTTTGGGGGTGATTACACAGATTATTTTTCACCACGGATCCGCCAGCGGGCGGACAGGTTACCACAAACAATATTTTTTACCACAGATTTACCCTGTATAATAAATTTGATTTTATTTCCCCTGGGATTTGCTTTTTAAACAGTAATTTATTCTATAGTATGATACATTTAGCTATTACACAGATTTCCACAGATTCCTAGGATCCAAATGGTCATCACGTCGGGGACGTGATAGAGTGGTTTAATCCTTCAATTCAAAAAGCCAAAATGGGAATAAGAGAAAATTAACTTTAAACCGAATTTTCGATATCATGCCAACGGCATGATGAAATAACCAGATCTTTAATAAATTCGTGTTAATTAGCTTCGCTGATCCGTCAGCTGACGGATTCGTGAAAATTAGTGGACCTATTTTTCTTTTCTTTTTGTTGGCCCTACTTCCTTTATGTTTGTGGATCCTTTTCGTGGATTATTTTGGATTAGTGTTTGTCAACTTTTTTTGTCCACGAATTTACACGAATCCGCCAGCTAGCGGACGAATCCGTCAGCTGACGGACCAGCGAAGCTAATTCATATGATATAGATTGTCATCACGTCGGGGACGTGATAAGAGTATAATTCCTGCAATTCAGAATAACCACCGTGGACAATTTTCAGCACGAATTTTAGATATCACGCCAACGGCATGATGAATAACCATTTCTTTTAGAAATTCGTGTTAATTTGTGGACCCCTTTTTTTTCTCTTTTTAGGTCTCTTATTGTTACGCTGAACTAATCCGTCAGCTGACGGACGAAGTGTAGAAGGGTGGACTCTTTCTACTAAAAGTTTATTGTTAGAGTTTGTCTACCACTATTTTTTGTCCACCCTGTTATTTATCGTTAAAGAGTGCTTAAAACCTACTTAAATACAATTTAGCCGAATGTTGGTGTAATCTTTTAACCTCATCCAGATATAACTTAATTTCTCAATCTCTGCAGGTAAAAGATTCAGCTCCTCAATCTGAATATCCTTATAAAATGGATACTCATGCGAAACAGTATTCCGCGTTTGCCGCAGAATAACCCAATCTTTTGCATTCTCCAGAAGGTTTAATTTTTCAAGTTTATAAATAATGTCAATAAAAGGTATACCTGAAATATCTTCTTCAAGCGCCTCAAGAATTTGTTTGAAGAGGCGTGATCCCATACTATCCTGAAGTTTTGAAAACCTGTAAATTAGCTGGTCAAAGAGGGCAAGTTCAATTGGACTAACCTGGCTAAAGTTAAACTCAGTTAACGGAAAGTATTGTTTTATACTACCATAGGCAAACATCATACGTTGATGGTGCAACTCACAAATTGCAAGTGTTTCTTTCAGTTTATCACAAAGTTCATTATTCAACATAGTTGGATACCTGTCTGATAAATAGTTTTATAAAAACCTGAATTTCTGGCGTTTACATTATCCAATACAACATCAATTTTTTGTTCCCCAATTTGTAATGTTAAATCGGCAAGAAAATTAATTTTTGTAAGAACTGTCAGCCGGATATCATGGATGTTCCGGACAAATAAATCGATATCCCCCCCGCGATTGTTATCTATTGTACGGGAACCAAACAGAAAGACTTCGGCATCATTCCCGAAATGACGATGAGCTAAATTTTTAATTGTCTCTATTTCAAATTCACTAAGTCTCATACTCAAAGATAGCTTTTATTTAGAGAGTAATATTAACAATCATGTCATCAAAGTAGATAATGCAAATACGTTTTAAGTGGTTCAAGTAAATTTTAATCCCTGTTCTGTGATAATCTGTGTTTCAAAGATCAGCGAAGTTAAATCCCCCGATCTATCGGGGATCTATCAGGGAATTTGCACGAATTTACGCGAATTCGTTGGATGAAGATTGTCATCACGTCGGGGACGTGATAGAGTAGATTAAATTTCCCATATTAAACCATCCAATACTGAGAATCTGTTTAGAAATTTCCCATAGGGAAAATCTGTCGGTAGAAATACAAATTTATGACCTTTGTTTTGTCCCGTACGGGACAAAAGGCCCTCATATGTTCAATTTTTCTACCGACCGATAGTTCTTAACGG
>CAIOOC010000678.1 GCA_903859795.1 uncultured Bacteroidia bacterium | reverse complement strand
TATTTTTTGTTTTTTTCATAAATCTTTGAATATCAAATGAATTTTTAGAATGAAAATAAATAGTGAATTAAAGGCACTTTTTTAAAACTTCCCCAAAAAACAGGCCTATAACTATTCTATAAATAAAAAATATTACTAATTAAAAAATTAAAAAATCATGACACAAAATCTAAGTAATGAAAAAAAAGAAGAAGAATTAAACTGTATGAAAAATCAGGACTTCGTCAACACAGACTGGCACCGAAATCAATCGTTATTGCATCAAGCTGTATCACAGAATTATATTATGCTCATTAGAGAGTGTTTTTTATATGAAATTGATGTAAATAAGGTTGACTTTGAGGGAAATACAGCCTTATATTACTGCCAAAGTTTAGAAGTTGCTAAATTCTTAGTTGATCACGGAGCTGACGTAAACTCACTAAACCATGAAGGCGAAACAGCCGCTGTTCATCTTTACCATAAATATAATCATATTTATGGTAAGGATAATCATGAAGTAATTAAATATCTAATTCCTATTACTGATCTAGATTTGACAGGGATTACGAAAAGATCATGTACATTATTAGAAAAGATGATTATACTCGAAGAAAGGGATTTGTCGCTTCTTAAAATGGTGACAAATGGAACAAAGAAGCTCGACAGAATTCTTAAACATGGCAATTCGTACACAATTCGGGCAGCGATGACTAAAAGAAATAAAGATATCATTATGTTGTTAGTTGAAGCTGGCGTCGACCCATATATCAGAAATAACGATGGAAATAATTTCTACGATATATCCTATAAGTATGTGAAAACTAAAATTGAAAAGAAATATCCTGAATTTATGAAGTTAAAAGATATGACTGAAAATCAAAGACAAAGGTATTTAAAACTAAAGCATTTGGAATCTCTTGATATTAATGAGGATAACAATTAACAAAAATGATGACATTGAGTTGTATATATTCATTTCTAAAAAGAGAAAATATCTGAGGTATTTATATTTTATCAATTATTTGAAAAAACAATAATATTTGAAAAGAGAAAAGAATACTCCTGAACCATCACTAAAACAAATAACAAGAATTTTAAAAATTAGAAACAACAAAAATTAACAATGAAAAACTTAAAGCAATTATCGAATAGAATTACAATTGAGCCATATAATGAAATTAAACGCATATTTAGTAAGCGTTTAAGTAATGCCATATTTTATGAATTGAAAGAAAATAACAATTTCAGAATATTCTATGAAAAATTATGTGATTATTTTCTTTCGCATAATATGATGAATCTAACAGTTGAAAAACTTCCAGGAAGGAACTGTCTTTTTACTGATGGAAATGGAAAAACAACCTGTAAACAGCCAGAATACATCATAAAAATGTTTGATGAAGATATTTGTAACATTACTTTTTTACCAAAGAAAGAGGGTATTGAATTATACAGACTTGAAATCTACAATACTGGTAAAGGGATTGGAACTACATTAATGAATATTTTCAATCAAATTAGTATCGAAACAGGGATTAAAATTTATTTATTACTAGGTGATCCGGGATTTAATATTGATGGAGATAGAGTTAAGAGAAGAAATTTTTATCATAAAATGGGATTTAAGAGATGTATTCTAGACTTTATAATTCAGATTTAATTGTCATTGATT
>CAIOOC010000677.1 GCA_903859795.1 uncultured Bacteroidia bacterium | reverse complement strand
TCATAAATATTGATTCGTTAGGCTTCATGGCAATCTGTCTGGTCTTTTCCTTGTAACGGATAATAAAAGTTCCTCCTTTATCTGATCTGATTTGGGCTTTCACCAATTTTCTATCTTTCCAGCCAATGCTTACAGACAATGCTCCCCTTGCACGCAATCCTTTTACGGAACCCGCAGGATATTTTGATGGAAGTGCAGGAAGCAAATTTATTTCACCGGCATGACTTTGGAGCAGCATTTCAGCGATTGCAGATGTAACTCCAAGATTACCATCGATCTGCCATGAAATAAAATCAGAATTCTTTGCACAGGAGGTCAGATTTGGCATCAGGGAAGTTCTGAAATGGTGGTCAATAATACGTTGAAGACTATCACCTTCTTCAAATCTTGCCCAATCGACACTCGAAAATGCAGCAACCCAGCTGCAGTAATTATCCCCTGTACCCAGATGGTGATACTCGATTGTTTTTCGGAGAGCTTTGGCTAAATCGGGAGTTCCACGCAGGGTGATTAAATTACCTGCAACAAAACCCCAGCTATGACCGATCTGATCAGTTCTTGGGTCTGCCGGTTCCCAATCATCATTCCACTCTTGTAAACGCCCTGTGCGAGGACTTATTTTCATTGGAGCTAATTTAACGTAGCTTTCCGCTATTTCCTTTCTGAAACTTTCATCTCCGCCAATAATATCAGCGGCTTTCATCGTATTTTCAAAAAGAGACCGTATAATCTGCATATCCTGTGCCGCCCCCATGCAAGCCCAGCCAACCTCTCCATTTGGTTTTTTGAAATTATTTTCAAACGATTCAGAGGGATTGGTAACTAAATAGCCAGCCTTGTCTTTTTGCATATTATCAAGGTAAAACTGAGTTGCCCCTTTTAACAATGGATAGTTTTCCATCAGAAACCTTTTATCCAGGGTAAAAGTGTAATGTTCCCAGATATGGTTGCACAACCATGCTCCTCCTGTTTGGAAGATTGCCCACAAACCTGTACCACTAACAGGCCATGTAGTTCGCCATATATCCAGGTTATGATGAGCCATCCAGCCCTTTGCACCATATAAGTTTTTTGCAGTTTTTGTTCCGTCAGCACTTGCTTCTCTTATCATATCAAACAAGGGCAGATGACATTCAGAGAGATTGGTCGACTCAACGGGCCAATAATTGATCTGTGCGTTACAATTTATTGTCCAGTTGGAACTCCAGGGAGGCTGCAAATCACAATTCCATATTCCCTGTAAATTAGCGGGTTGGGTGCCCGGACGTGAGGATGATATCAGCAGGTAACGACCGAATTGGAAATATAAGGCTGTCAGGGCCGGATCTATCCCTTTTTTGTGATTCTTTATACGTTCATTTAGTGACATTGAAGATTCCGGTGAATTTCCCAGATCTATGCTTACTCTGCTAAATAATGAAGTGTAATCTGTGAGATGACTGGCGTATAACTCTTCGAATTTTTTTGACTTTAAATTCTTGAGGTATTGAGTACAAATTTTTTTCTCATCTTTCCCCTCAGTAAATGGATTTTTATTAAATCCATTATAACTTGTTGCTGCAACAAACATTAACGTTATAGAAGTCGCTCCTTTAATAACAATTTTATCTTTCTCGTTTTTCAGAATGCCTCCTTCATTCTTAACCTGAAGACGCCCCTCAAAACGCATGCCGCCTCTTTCATCATAGAGCGGTTTATGTTTACCATTATAGTACACTTCTGCATGACTTGGCGCTTGTCCCTTGATGAGAACCTGTCCGTTTTCAACTTTTGTCTCGTATTTTACCGCACTTACCAGTGTGGCTGATAGATTAACAGAATTTGGTTTATCTGCTGTAAGCTTTATTGCTATTGTCTGGTCGGGATGCGATGAGAAAAATTCCCGCTTAAAATTAATGCCGTTTTGAGAGTAGGTTATAGTAACAACGCCCCTGTTAAGGTCCAACTCTCTGCGGTAATCTCTGACATTGAGACTGTCATTTATCTCAAGCAGAATATCAATAAAAGGCATATAACATTCATTCCAGGGACCCAATAGCTTAGTGTCAATTAACTTTTGAGCTTCTATCGTTTTGTCCTCGTAAATCAACTTCCGTACTTCCGGTAAGTATTGTGCGGCTGACGGATTTTGAACATTTTTTGGGATTCCTGACCAAAATGTATCGTCATTTGTCTGAATCTTTTCATGGGCAATGCCGCCAAAAATCATACCTCCAAGCCTTCCGTTACCGATAGGGGTTCCCTCGTACCATTCTTTTGCAGGTTGATCCATCCACATTATTGTTGACGGAGTATTTTTCGAATTTTCATTCTTGCTCCCTGCCTTGTCACTGACTTCTGAAAATACTGCCGTGGATAAAGTGTTCAGAAAAATAATTGCGAATAGGATAGTCACTGTTTTTTTCATATTGATATATTATGCTAATTACCATTGCATTGCGGGGAATAATTTCCATGCTTTCATGCTTTCTACCATTATGGTCGCATCTTCGGCAAAAACCTGAACTCCAACAGCATCTGCAAGAGAAGGATAAACAACCTGAGTTAAACACTGAATCCTATTCGCAAATACTTCAAGAATTGATTTGTCGAGAAAAACCCGGAGATGTATTTTCTCACCTTTTTTTATCGCTAACGGTGCATCCTCTGTTTCAAGGCTTGGATTGGGATGTTGAGGAAAATAAACAAACTCCTGGTAATCGGGTCTGGCTAAACCTGATTGTCTCATATCAATTTGTAAGATCTTCTTTTCCAAATCAATTACAATTGGAGTTTGCTCGCGTCCGTCTTTTGAGCAAAACACTTTAAGTCCAAAGCGTTTTGCAAGGCCCGGATCAATATTGAGATCCATTTCAAGAATATTTCCCGAAACCTTTTTTAAAGTTACTGACTGACCAGCTGCTACCGAAAAAGGTTTTTCTTCGGTTGGATTATACCTGAGTTGCTCTACTTCTTTGGGAGGTTCGATATTCAGGGAATGTTTGTCTTTGGCAAGGGTAAGCACACGCGGCATTGACATTGTTCCACTCGAGACTCCTGTTTTTCTGTCGGTTACCCACGCCCATAGAATGCGTCTTCCATTCCCGTCAATGAGTGTCTCCGGAGCAAAAACAGGTCCACCCGGCCAGTTCATCCGTAAGTGAGATTCCGGCTTAAACTGCTTTCCATCCCATTCTCCGACATAGTATCTTGCACCTCGTGGGTGACTGATGCATATGAGTATCCATTTGTCGTCGAGTTTGAAAAAATCCGGGCAAGAAACATCTTCAAAACCATCAACATCAGACATATTTTGGGCCATGAAATTCCCGATTTTTTTCATCGGTTTATCATAAGCCTCTCCGCTATACAATATAGGAGGATTACCTCCTGAAATTTGAAAATAGGTATTTCTTTCGAGCCACATGTAGGGATCCCATCCCGGATTTACAATTGGATTAGACTTTGGTTTTTCCCAAACATCCAATTCTTTATCGATACTAAAAGCGACACAATTCCCTCCTGTGCCATATCCGTGATAGGCAATGACCACTTCCCCATTTTTCCCAAGGAAAGCATTACCGCTGAAAATTCCTTTTTCCGGATCGCCGGGG
>CAIOOC010000676.1 GCA_903859795.1 uncultured Bacteroidia bacterium | reverse complement strand
ATTTACTGGCACATGGTTTCCAAACTTTTATTGGCAACTCAGGAGTGTTTCTTTAGAGGAGTTGATGAAGGAGCCGATCCGTTTACAATCGCCAAAATAAAAGATCACTATTACGAAATTAGGGCAGGCATCGGTTTGTATAAGTCGCCTGAACTGTATGGGGCGTTCCCAACGGATGCCTACTCGCATACACCTGCTAATGCCGGGGCCCAGCAACCTGGAATGACAGGTCAGGTAAAAGAGGACTTCTTATCCCGAATGCGCGAACTTGGAATTCATATCCAAAACGGAGAAATTGTTTTCCTCTCATCGTTATTCAATTCCGAAGAGTTGTTAAGGGAGGAAAGTGAATTTGATTTTTTTGATCTGAAAGGACAGAAACAGCAAATTATCCTTCACGCAGGTCAAATAGCCTTCACTTTCTGCCAGGTTCCGGTAGTTTATTCGGTATCGAAGGATGATAAAATTGTTGTCACTTTCAATGATGGGAAACAGATCGCGATTTCAGGCCACACGATTGACAGCGACATCAGTAACCGGATATTCCTGCGCACCGGTGAGTGCGTTAAACTTGAGGTCTGGTTCAGCGATTTATTAAAATAGCTGTTTCCAAACCCTCAATAATGTACGGAAAATTCAATATGGTGTTAGTATTAGGAGTATTTGTAGAGTCTTCTGAAAAACTTACAACAGATTGTAATTGAAAGAAATAACGATTTAGTGTAATATTCAGCCTTGTTCAGGTTGTTATTGTGTATCATCCTCTTCCCCCGGTTTCACAAGCTTCGCCTGGGGTTATTCAAATTTAATCACATTGCGGTTTGAAAAAGCTTTGAGAGAGCCTAAGAAATTTTTAAGAATGAAACCAAAAATAAGCCAATTAGGTATAAGCATTAAGCTCAGTATGATGATTCTGTTTTTCTTATGGAGTTGCAATTCCTTATTTGGAAAAGTGAAGGAAATTAAATCTCAGAACCGCAGGGTTATTCAGCAACAACCTAAAGATCTCCTTGCCGGTTTTTCGAAAGCAGTAAGTTATTCAGGATTCCGAACAGGCCAGCATCCTGACAGGGGTAACGGAGCCATTTGCCCAACCGGCGGACAAATACTTGAAGACCTGAAACTACTGTCGTTTGGTTCTGGATTCGGGTTAATACGTCTTTATGATAGCGGGGAGAATTCAGAATCTGTTCTGAAGATTATAAGTCAGCACAAAATCAATCTAAAAGTGATGCTTGGCATCTGGTTGAATGCCGAGATAAGTAACCATAAGGGATGTGCCTGGTTAAAGGAGCCTATTCCTGCTGAAACGCTTGCAAAAAATAAGGTCGCCAATTTGAAGGAAATCGGAAACGGAATAATGCTTGCCAGGCAATATCCCGATATCGTCGCTGCGGTAAATGTTGGCAATGAAGCACTGGTCGACTGGAACGATCATATGGTAAATGTCGACACTGTAATTTCATATGTCCGAAGGGTTAAGAAATCAATAGTCCAGCCTGTAACTGTGGCCGACAACTATGAATGGTGGGCAGCACATGGTTCAAAGCTGTCAAAAGAGCTTGATTTCATTGCTATTCATATTTACCCGGTTTGGGAGGGGAAAGACATTCAGCAGGGATTGTCGTACTCCATTGCCAATGTTCAGAAAGTTCGTGATTCGATTCCTGACAGCAAATTAGTGATCAGTGAAGCCGGCTGGGCGTCTGAGGCTTCAGAATTTGGAGATCGAGCCACTGTGGAGAAGCAGATGGTATATTATAGACAACTGATGGAGTGGTCTGCAAAAAGGAATATTACGACTTTTTTCTTTGAAGCCTTTGATGAGGACTGGAAAGGCGATCCGAACAACAGTATGGGTGCAGAAAAACACTGGGGATTATTTACAGTTGACAGGAAACCAAAAAAAATAATGCAAGGATACAACATGAATTAAGATAAACATTGGCCTGGATGCATAAGTTAAGCATTTACAACCAACCTTTATAAAGTAATCACAGAGATATTTGATGTCTATTAACTAAAAACAAACAAATGGCTCACTTTAAAACAGCTCCTGAAGACATAGTCCCATTTGGAGAAAAAATTGCGTTTGGGTCCGGTAGCCTGGCGAACCAATTATTACCTGCAGCTCTCGGTATTTTCATGATTATTCTTGTTCTTGCTCTGAAAATGAATCCATTACTTGCCGGATTGTTGGCAGCACTTCCCAGGTTGTTGGATGCAATCATCGATCCGGTAATGGGATATATCTCCGACAATACCCGGTCACGTTGGGGCAGAAGAAAACCTTATATTTTTTTGGGAAGCATTATAGCCGGTTTAACATTTATGGTCATGTGGCAATTGTACCCCGAGAACTCCCAGATGTATAACTTCTTTTACTTTTTAGGCCTGTCGATACTTTTTTATATTGGTTATACAATCTTTGCTGCACCTCTTATCGGTTTGGGATATGAGATGAGTCCCGATTATCACGAACGGACACGGCTGATGGCTGTATCTCAATGGATGGGCCAGATTGCCTGGATGATTGCCCCCTGGTTCTGGGTGATTATTTATGACCAGAAGTTCTACAATACTGCGCCGGAAGGGGCACGACATCTTTCCATCTGGGTGGGCGGATTATGTATGATTCTTGGAATATTGCCTGCCATATTTTGTAAAGAAATGGTTTTACCCGAAACAATTGAAAAATCGAAGTTATCCTGGAAAGACCTTGCCGCCAACACAGCGGAATTTATTGGTGCCATAAAACAAACCATAACATGTAAGCCTTTCTTAAAATTATGCGGGGCAACTTTCCTGATTTTTAACGGCTTTCAAACCATCGCTCAATTTGCGTTTTTTATCATCATTTTTTACCTTTTTAAAGGTGATACGGGCGCTGCGGGGCAATGGCCAGCCTGGTTTGGTACTATTAGTGCAGTGGCGACTGCCATTCTTGTAATTCCAATCATAACCTATGTTTCCCAAAAAATTGGTAAAAAGAATGCATTTGTAGTGGCAACGTTAATCTCAATGGTGGGGTACATCCTGAAATGGTGGGGTTTTAATCCGGCAAATCCATGGTTAATGTTCTTGCCGATCCCATTTCTCTCCTTTGGTATTGGTGGCTTGTTTACCCTGATGATGTCGATGACTGCCGATGTTTGCGATTTAGATGAATTGAATAACGGTACACGGCGTGAAGGCACTTTTGGTGCGGTTTACTGGTGGATGGTGAAACTGGGCACTGCCGTCGCGTTACTAACAAGTGGTGCTGTCTTAAATTGGGTTGGATTCGATCAGAATGCAACGATTCAGTCGGCAACAACTATTACTAACCTGCGTATTGCCGACATTGTGATCCCTGTGATTACTGGTATTATGGCTATTCTTATCATGTGGAAATATGACGTCACTGAAGAAAAATCACATGAAATCAGGGAAGCATTAATCTTACGAAGAGGAGATGTGCATCATCAGGGTGAAAATGAAGTAATCTGCTGACAATATTCCCTTTTTATTATCAAACGAGTAAACAGTATTCACGATTAATAATAACTGCCATTTATGAATGAAATTGTATCAAAACTCTCACTTAAGGAAAAAATCGGGTATAGCTTAGGTGATACCGCCTCGCACTTTGTATGGGATATGGTTGGATTCTGGCTCCTGTTTTTTTATACCGATATTTATGGGATCTCAGCAGCTGCAGCTGGAACTATTATGCTTGTGGCCAGATTTTGGGATATGGCCATCGATCCGGTTATTGGTATAGTCTCTGACCGAACGAATACCCGCTGGGGGAAATTCCGCCCTTATATATTATACGGCGCTATTCCATATGCAATACTGGCCATTTTGACTTTTACGACACCAAATCTCGGAGGAGCCGGAAAAATCATTTATGCCGGAGCAACGTATGTACTTTTAATGACAGCTTATGCTGCAATTAACTTACCCTATTCAGCCCTTGGAGCAGTTATGACCGACGATACCTACGAACGTGCGGGATTAAACACCTACCGTTTTATTGCTGGCTTTACCGGACAATTTGTGGTCACCGGACTTGCCCTGACACTGGCAGAATTTTTTGGTGGTGGTGATAAAGCCCGCGGATTTCAATATACCGTATTTTTATTTGCTGGCTTGAGTCTGGTTTTCTTCTTCATTACGTTCAAAACGACCAAAGAAAGAGTTCGACCACCAAAAGCACAGGAGAATTCGTTAAAAGAAGATGTAAAAAACCTGTTTCAAAATAAGGCATGGATCATTCTGGCCCTGGTTGGTATCATCTCGTTCATCATGTTTGCGATGCAGAATGCTGCGATAGCTTATTATTTCAAATATTACCTGGGTCGCGAAAATAATGTTCAGCTTTTTAATGTGATAGGCACAGTTGCACTTATTTTGGCATTACCACTATCAAAACCTTTGGCCAAACGATTTGGGAACCGAAATGTCTTTATTGGCAGTTCATTAATTTCCGGATTATTTTTTATGCTCATTTATTTGCCTGGTGTTTCAGATCTGACCACAATATATGTTTTCAATATTATTGCAAAAATGGCCTATGCCCCCGCAGTACCTTTGCTTTGGACTATGATCGCCGATTCGGCCGATTATGGCGAATGGACCACTGGTCGCCGGGCTACGGGTTTATATTTCTCGGCTGCGGTATTTGCTCAAAAAGCGGGATGGGGAATTGGAGCAGCCATTGCAGGGTGGATTTTAGCCGCATCCAGTTTCGTCCCTAATGCTGTCCAAAATGATACAGCGATTACAGGAATAAAATTATTGGTTTCTGTTATTCCTGGAATTTTATACATGTCGTGCGCCTTGTTTATGATTTTTTACAAAATTGACTCCCGGACCACCGAATTAATGAAAAATGATTTGGAGGCAAGAAGAGCGATAGATGAAAAAAGTAGTAGCTAGTGAGTTATTTTATTTTTTTGTTTACATATCTCCACTAATCATTGAAGATTAATGGATGAGATAAATTTTTGCTTATTATTTTAAAAGATGGCCACCCAAAAAGGTTGATGCTTATCTTATACCAAACCTTATTAGCCGATTAAAATCTATTGATTAAAGCTAATTTTGTAATTCATTACTTACGAACAACCCGAATGAAAATAGTTAGGAATTTTGCTTTGCTGATGATTTTGGCCATGATGTTTTTAAAATGCTCAAAGTCAAGTGTTAGCCCCATGCCTGGGCCTGTTAAGCCAGCCCCTGTGGTCAAGAATGAGGTGGCCTTTTGGTTGACTAAATCAGATCAGTCGGTGTTACTTACAAAGCAAACCACTGTGCTTGGATTTGGCTCTGTTGCAAATACTTATCCGACAATTTCAGTAGATGATACTCAAACCTTTCAGACTATTGATGGTTTCGGATATACTCTGACTGGTGGAAGTGCCCAGGTAATCAATTCGTTAGGATCATCCACCAAGCAAAAATTATTACAGGAATTATTTGGAGCAGACACCACTTCAATCTCAATCAGTTATTTGAGAATCAGCATTGGTGCATCCGATTTAAATACTGCGCCTTTCTCGTATGATGATATACCAAACGGTCAAACTGATTTAAACCTCACGAACTTTAGTCTTGCCGCTGATACAGTTGATCTAATCCCCCTTTTAAAGGAAATCCTTGCAATAAATCCCGCAATTAAGATTATTGCTACACCATGGTCAGCACCGGTTTGGATGAAAGATAACAACAGCTTCATTGGCGGAAGTTTATTGCCTTCGAATTATACGGTTTATTCTCAGTATTTTGTGAAATATCTACAAAAAATGAAGGCCTTGGGGATTACAATTACGGCTATTACGCCACAGAATGAACCACTGAATCCGGGTAATAATCCAAGCATGGTAATGTCGGCAGTGGAGCAGACGACTTTTATTAGGGATAACCTGGGTCCGGCACTACAAGCTGCAAATCTGATGACAAAGATTGTTGTATACGACCACAACTGTGATCAGCCTAATTACCCCTTATCCATACTTGGTGATGCTGCTGCAAACCGTTATGTCGATGGCTCTGCTTTTCATCTCTATGGAGGTGATATCAGTGCGTTATCTACAGTTCACAATGCTTTCCCTGATAAAAATGTTTATTTTACAGAGCAATATACCTCATCCACAGGCGATTTTGGAGGTGACTTCAGATGGCATTTAAAAAATGTAATCATCGGTTCAATGGTAAACTGGAGTAAAGTGGCTTTGGAATGGAACCTGGCCAGCGATGCTGCCTTTCAACCTCATACCTCCGGTGGTTGCAACACCTGTAAAGGAGCAATAACGATAAATACAAGTAGTAATTTTGCCAGGAATGTCGGATATTATATCGTAGCGCATGCTTCTAAATTTATACCTGCTGGTTCAGTACGCATTACAAGCAATCCTGCTGGTAATTTAAATTGTGTTGCCTTTAAAACGCCGGATGGGAAAAGGGTTCTGATTGTCGAAAATGATGGAACCGGAGGAGCTATATTCAACATCATGTACCAAAATAAATGGACCACTCCGGTTTTGGATAGTGGTTCTGTTGCGACCTTTATCTGGTAATAATTGCCGGGAAGATGAATATTGATCTTGAAATTATAATCAGTTACAAATTATGAACTATCTGATAGTTTCCATTTTGGTTCTCACCTTATTGAATAGCAGTGGATATGGTCAGACCAATCCATTAAGTTCAGAAGGAGTTTTTTGGGTTACAAGCCCTGAAACGAATATCTTGTTTCAACCTCGGAGGTTTGTTTTTAATGGTGAAAACAAGATTAGCCAGGATCCCGTCATTTTGATCGATCCTGCACAGACTTTTCAGTCTATTGACGGTTTTGGGAATTGCCTTACAGGTGGCAGTGCAACTTTACTTCACCGTATGGATGAAGGTAGCAGGAGCGCAATCCTGAAAGAATTATTTTCAACTGATGGGAATAATTTAGGAATCAGTTATTTGCGAATCAGCATCGGGGCTTCCGATTTGAGTGACAGCGTTTTTTCGTATGATGATATTGCTGTCGGAGAAACTGATCCTGAAATGTCAAGGTTTTCCCTCGATATTGAGAAGGCGGACCTGATTCCCGTGTTGAAGGAGATTCTGACCATTAATCCGGACATTAAAATTTTGGGCTCACCCTGGTCGGCCCCAACCTGGATGAAAACGAATAATAATGCAAGGGGAGGGAGTTTAAAACCTGAATATTTTGATGCCTACGCCCTTTATTTTGTGAAATACATTGAGGGAATGAAAAGCCAAGGGATCAACATTGATGCGATTACTATTCAAAATGAACCGCTTCATCCTGGTAATACACCAAGTATGTACATGGTTGCTGAAGATCAGGCTCAGTTTATCAGGCGAAGTCTGGGTCCGGCATTCAAAGCTGCCAAAATTAAAACAAAAATAATAATTTATGACCATAATGCAGACCGTCCGGACTATCCATTGACTATTCTTAAGGATGCTGAAGCCGCAAAATATGTTGACGGTTCTGCTTTTCATCTTTATGGTGGAAAGATTGATACTCTGACAGCCGTGCATAATGCCTTTCCTGATAAAAATCTCTATTTCACGGAACAATGGGTTGGAGCCCCCGGAAAATTTGCAATCGAACTGGCATGGCACGTAAGAACCCTGATCATTGGGGCAACCCGAAACTGGTGTCGGACAGTGCTTGAGTGGAACCTTGCTGCAGATCCGAAAAACGACCCGCATACCGTCGGGGGGTGTACTGAATGCCTGGGAACAATTACAATTGACGGAAATAATATTACCCGTAACCCGGCATGGTATATCCTTGCTCATTCGGCAAAGTTTGTCAGGCCGGGTTCAGTGCGTATCGGGTCAAATACAAGTGACTCTTTGCCAAATGTAGCGTTCAAAACCCCCGATGGGAAAACTGTGCTCATTGTACAGAATAATAGCGGTATTAAGAAGAATTTTAACATAAGTATTCTAGGGAAAACAGCTTCCTCTTCCCTCGATAAAGGAGCTGTTGGAACCTATATTTGGTAAGAGATAGCTTTGGGATTGTGTTAATGAGCAGGCAATTGTAATCAACTGAATTGTCATCCTCCACTTTAAAACGGGGTAAAGTCGGATTTTGCCTTTAGAGAGCTTTATTTCTGATATAGCCTAATATAATTATCCATTGATTTTGTAATCTGGATTGATTTCAAATTTATTTTCTCTATTCTTCCTGGAGTTTTTACAGTCATTTAAGTATGACTAATGTCATTTATTTGCTATCAAAATGATCTTTGGAAATGATATTTTGCATACTTTTACAGGAACATGTGCTTCAACTTAAAGAGTAATGGTAAATCATTAAAATCCATTGAAATGATTTGTCGCGCATGTGCAGGAATCCAGATAAAGCCTTATATAAGAGCAATATGGAAAAAGAATCCCATCCTTTGAAAGAGAGATTAAAAGAACTTGAAGCCGAAAATTCAGTTCTGAAACAACAACAGATCGAGATTACCAAAGCCAAAGAATTGTACCTTAAAATATTTGAAGAATTTCCGGCTTTGATCTGGCGTTCCCGCCTTGATAAGTTGTGTGATTACTTTAATAAGACCTGGCTTGATTTCACAGGCAGAACAATGGAACAGGAATTTGGAAATGGCTGGGCTGAAGGTGTTCATCCTGATGATTTCGATGCCTGCCTGCAAACTTACGTTTCTTCGTTTGATAAAAGAGAACCCTTTTTGATGGAGTATCGGATGAAAAATAAATTTGGCGAATATCGTTGGATACGTGATTTTGGAAGGCCGTTCTATGATTTGGACAACTCTTTTTTAGGATATATTGGATCATGCTACGATATCACTGAGATTAAAGAAAATGAAAATAAGCTCATCGAATTAAACGCCACGAAAGACAAGTTTTTTTCAATTATTGCCCATGACCTGAAAAGTCCCTTCAATTCGGTGATCGGATTTAGCAATCAGCTTCATGAACAGATCAGTAAAAATAACTATGAACGTATTGACGAATTTGCGAAAATAATACATCAATCTTCTCTGAGGGCAATGGATTTGCTAACCAATCTTTTTGAATGGGCGCAGTCTCAATCCGGGAGAATGGACTTAATTCCGGAATATCTTGAAATGGTTTCCCTTATAAATGAACAGATACTTTTGTTTAAGGAAATAGCAAATACAAAATCAATTGAAATTGTAACTATCCTGCCACATCAAGTTCAGGTCTCTGCCGACAAGGCAATGATTAAAACTATATTGAGAAATTTGATTTCAAATGGTATAAAATTTACCCATCCCAACGGAAAATTTACAATAGCAGCTGAAGAGAAAACTGATCAGTTGATCGTTTCGGTAGGCGATAATGGAGTTGGTATTTCAAAAGACAGACTTGTGACGTTGTTTAGAATT
>CAIOOC010000675.1 GCA_903859795.1 uncultured Bacteroidia bacterium | reverse complement strand
TTTGTATGCGGTTTTAAAATCTTTGCGATAAAGAAATTCATTCCCTTTAACATCTAACTCTTCAAATATTTTAGACTTTTCAATATTATTTGATACATTGATAAATCCATTCATGTTTTTCAAAAGCTTTTGCACATTGATATTTGAAGGATTTTGCAATAAATATTCTTCAACGAAAGGTACCGCATCCTTTACTAAAAATGTAAACTCATCAGGAATCTCTGGTTGATGTGAATTAGCCATTTTAATCTCTGCATCATTTGAAATACGCATAGCAAGTGTTCCAAATTCATAAATGACATGACCCCAAATTTCTCTCGAATAACGTAAATTTTTTCTATGAACCAACATTAAATGATAGGTAGAGACAGCCCTGGCATACTCACCTCTGTCTGAACCTGGATCATTTCTATTATAGCTCCATGAAGCAATTGAATATAGTATTTCTGACCATAATAGACCTTTTTGCTGACCTTCTTTTATCAGGGGGGGCAGAGAATGCAAAACATTATCGGAGGGTTGAAGTATTTGCATTTTATCCACCCAATAAAAAAATTCTTCATATGATAATGACAAGTGCATCATATTTTCACAAGCATTAGCCGTCATATGAGGAAACATCTTGTCGACTTCAATAATACCATACTTTTCAGCTTCGTTCACAACTAGTGAATAATATTCCCTTGCTTTATCTCCATCACCTATTTGAGCCCAATAAATAGACCCAAGATTGTATGCACTCCATACTCTGCATATCGGTTTCGGGTAATCACGGAAAACAATTAGCATTTCATCTCTTCCTGATTTTATCCTGCCAGCGTCCAGCTTCGAAATAGCGTCTTCCATATCTATTTCAAATTTATCGCCCCGTGTTTTAGGTACAGTCAAAACACTATCTTTTTTAAATAATCCCCTAATTATGTCTTTTAAATTCATTGTGTTATTCTTTGATTTATATTTTTTATCCTTTTTTGCGAATATTTTGCTAATTGCTTTTAAGTCATCATCGGACGAATTTTCAAAAAGCGTCGATGATCTCTGAAGTGAATATCTTTGATTCATTATCTGCAATTAAAATTTCACTGTTCCTACTATATCCCATTGATATTAACTGAAATGGCATTGTAGGAATCAGAAAAGCTCTTGGTTTTAAGGTACTAAAATCAAAACAGCAGAGATTCCCTGCTTCACTTAATAAGTATAGATTATTAGCATTTGTGCACTTAGCAAGCTTTATACAAGAACCGCCCCAGTCTATTGCTCCATAAGTCTCATTGTGAATCAAATAATCTTCAATTGTTCCACTGCTTATTCCTATATTCTCCGTATTCCTACCACCAAAAATGGCAATAACTGATTGATGAAATATATCATATTCAATTGTTTCAATATAGCCTTCTGCTTTAATATAAAGTCGTTTTCCTATCATGCGTAATTGGTTTTCATTAAAGAACTCGAAAAATATTAATGCGTCAGGACCTGCTTCTCCCGTTTCAATCTGATCATCAACCCATCCACGCCAAATAAGATTTTTTTCTGTACAGAGAAGCTGTTCAACATGAGCTTTCTTCGATTTTATTGTAAATGAAAGTTGAATTGATCCAGTAATATCAATGTTGTAAATATCCCCAAGACGGTCTGCAAGCCAGAACCCACCATTGGGATTACCGACAACGGAGGCCATACTAAAAGGAATACCACTAACCGTAAAATGAGACTCCGAAATACAATTAAGGACAACTCCTGTTCCATCT
>CAIOOC010000674.1 GCA_903859795.1 uncultured Bacteroidia bacterium | reverse complement strand
ATTTATTTCTAAATACAACAAATCAATGTGATTGACTATCTGGAACGTCAGATCGAAGGGAAAAAAATACTTTGGTTGAAAGAACCAAATCGTTATATGCTGGTGGAGATGCCGGCATATCATGTGATTAGCAGGCTTTGTGAAGGTGTCGGAAGTGATGAGATTGCCAAATGGTGTAGCGGATTTTATGATCTGCCACCCGACGAGGCCCGCAGATTTACTACTGAGGTAATTCGAACTGTTGAACAGCAGCTTGTACCAGGCAAAAAGGCAACCGGGATAATTGACCGTGCTCCAATGTCGTCCCCAAGTACGTATTATTCTCAACGTCAATACCAAATCAATGTAGAAATCTTTTCTGCTCAATACGAGACCAGACAAGAAGAACACCTGATTCACCCTAAATTTGCCCACCTCGGGGTAACAAACAATAAACCGGCAAATCATCATTTTCAGGTATTCAAAAATGGGGGCCATTTTGTATTGCGTGTGAATGGTGAGATTATCGGCGAGTGGTTGCCCGGTGACGAACATTACCTCTCGGGGAAATTTTCGATGGAGATATTGAACAGGATACACAACCGTTCAGAGAGCTCCTGGATGGGTGTCTTTCACGCATCAGCCATCTGCCGAAACAATCAGAGTATCCTCTTTCTTGGAGATTCGGGTAATGGTAAGAGCACCACCTGCGCCGTATTAATGGCTTCGGGATTTAATTTGCTGGCCGATGATTTTGTTCCGGTTGATGGTTTGACCGGCAACGTGTATTCTTTTCCTGCTGCGTTATCAGTCAAGAAGAACGCAGTTGCTCCGTTGCTTCATTTGTATCCTGAGTTGGATGATGCTAATGAATTTTCTTACCCGGAGATGGACAAAAAAGTCAGGTTCCTGCCACCGGCGCATTCATCCGAATATTCTCTGTTAGGATACTCTGCTAAGGCTCTGGTCTTTGTAAAATATAAGAAACAGAGCGGGATGAAAATGGAGAAACTCGCAAAAGGTACTGCATTCCAGAAGCTGGTACCCGATTCGTGGATATCTCCTGTTGAAGAGAACGCAGCCAGGTTCCTCGACTGGTTTCTGGAGCTTCCCTGTTATCAGCTTACCTATTCTGAAAATGACAAAATGGTGACTGCTATCCAAAATATATTTAATGATGACCTATAGTGAAGCGCTCTTCTTCGTAGGGAAATGCTTATCCATACGGTCAGTACCTGAAAGCCCGGAAGAAATAAGACAGACAATCCGGTCGGGTGCTGTTGATTGGGAGCAAATTGTTTGGGTCACTACTGGCCAGTTTGTATTTTCAGCTCTTTATCTTCAGTTGAAGCAGGCAGGACTATTATCTGAGTTACCTTCCGACCTTGTTGAATATATGAAGGAGTTTGCCGATTTGAACCGCGAACGGAATCGTAAGATTATCAGCCAGGCTATTGAAATAACTAAACTGTTAAACGGGAAAGGGATAACTCCGGTATTTTTAAAAGGTACTGCCCACCTGTTAGATGGACTTTATCAGGATATCGCAGAGCGACAGGTCGGAGACATCGACATATTGGTTGATGAAAATGAGATGGTCAGGGTTTCTGAAATACTGATCGACTCCGGATATACTCCTATGAGCAAATATGATCCAAGGTATTTTAAAACTACAAAGCACTTTCCCAGGTTGCAGAACTATAACCAGGTGGCTGCTGTTGAAATTCACCGGCAGATACTTGGGTATCCTGAGTATAAGTCAATAGATGCCAAAACACTTATGGAGAACCGTAAAATCCTGGATTTGCCGGTAACGGCCTTCGTACTTTGTGATCAGCACCAAATCATTCATAATATCTTACACGTTCAAATTAGTCATGATGATTTTTACTACGCCCGAATAAATGTTCGTCAGGGTTACGACCTGTATTTGTTATCATTAAGGGAAAATCCCTTCGCGGTAATTAAGAGTTTTGGAAAATACTTTTACCTGATGAATTGTAATCTTGCTATTACGAACAAAATACTTGATAATCCGTTCACGCTCAATTATGTATCAAACCTGCAGACAAAACTTTATCTTGACCGGATTAGCAGGCATGTTAATCACGCGAAATGGGATCGCTTTTCTCATGGGATATTGTTTTTACTCGTGAGATTTTCCAGGTATATACTTACACTGATTCGTATTACCTATGATAAAAAATCAAGGGATTTCCTTTTCTCCCTTTTAAGTGATCCGGATTGGGTAAGACAACATATTAAAAGTTACAAGGAAATCTTTTAAAAAAAGAAAATGGTTAACTAAGCTATTGTGGCTATTTGACGATTTGTGTGGGTGTTTCCATTTAAAGTCATTTTGACAAGAATTGTCTAAATCTTAATAAGCGTGGGTGCAAACCCCCGGAAGCAAGGATAACAGAGTATCAGCCGCGAAGTGTTTGAACTGTTTGCAGTATTGTTCTGCTCACT
>CAIOOC010000673.1 GCA_903859795.1 uncultured Bacteroidia bacterium | reverse complement strand
TACAGATCATTTCGACCTGTTCGAAGTTTTTTGAAGGAACCCGAACAATATTCAGATTGCCAGAAAGTATTCCGCAAATCAGGGAATAGGCAAAGTTGACCGGAACATTCGATGGTGCGATATGAAAGACAAGTCCTCTGCCTAATCTGACTATAGTTTCTGTTGAATACTGCTTTTTAAGATTCAGGATATTTGCCTTGCGGCAGAAGAATGCAAATGTAGCAACATCGGGATAATCCCTCACATTTGGCGTTTTATTTAATAGCAGTGATAAGGCATTCAAATAGTCAATAGTTTCCTCCGAAAATGGTTCCAGCGGTGACTGCTGAAAAAATTGTTCTAATTCAAACTCCCCGGGGAAGAGGAATTCAACTTCATTTAAATTTTTCTTCATATGTATCGCTGCAGCCTCTGATCTCTGCATTTTTTAATCGTCCAACAATCTTGAAGTATTTTCCCAGCCTTCCGCACGCACAATCGTCTTCACCCAATAATATCCCTTCATCCTCTGTCAGCAGGGAGTGACCTGGATAACTGTATGGAAGGACAGATACAACCTGGATAATTCCCTTTTCTCCTTTCTCTGCCAATGAGAAATCTGAAGCGCGTCTGATGATTATATCAGAATAGATGGAGGTGTGAAGATTTCCGCACTCACACTCCATATAAATCGATCCGGTCTGTTCAACCATTCCGTAATAGTCATGCACATGGCTTATACCGCAGACCGCGTACAAGCGTTCTTTAAAGTCATGTGAAGAAACAGATTCATTTAATAATTTTTTCCATCCACCTCCATGTATTAGAACGCCGTTTGAAAGATTTAGTTTTATCCCTTTTTCAATTAGCTTCTTATAGAAATGTTGCCAGATCATAAAGGTAAAGCCGAACAGGAAGATCGGTTCCTCTTTATGCTCCTCCAGAAATTGCTGGATTAGTTCGGTATTCAATTCCATCTCCTCATCAAGGGCATAGATACGCTTTGTGCCAAACATCGAAAAGCCCAGAATGCCCGCACCCCGCGCTGAGAATAAGTTCCTGTTTTTAATTACCGCTTCGGTGTCTATGATGATCATTGGGACACGCTGTTTGCCGATAAATGAGGAAACAATTTTGGTGAGTACCTTGGTCTGATTGGCCGAAGTTTCCCTGTCGAGGTAAATACGGGATACTGCCTGGCCGGAAGTTCCGGATGAAGTCATTGTTTTTACAATCTCATCTTTTTCAACGCTAGAAAGATCATGCATCTTAAAAAGCCGTACAGGCAGAAACGGCAGATCTTCGTAATTATACTCCTTGGAAGAATCATAGCCTATTCCATTCATCATCTTTCGATAGGGTGGACAATGGTCGTAATGATGCCTCGTAAGCTCTGTTAAGAATGGATTAAGGAGAGACTGCTTACTTATTTTGTCCAGGGAATAGGGTGGAGTATTTAATAAATTCGTGAGATCCATTAAGAAATAGGGATGATATAATGTTGTATTTTAATGTTTTGGGTTGCCTATCAGAGGTGCAGAGCACCGTTTATATTTATAGAACATGGATAAGATATATTCGAATTAGGTACAGCGTACCGGAATATCATCTTGGATTGATTCTTTACGAGCAGAAATTATATTTCGGTACGCTGTACCTCCTAAATACGGTTATTTATTTTTACTACAAATCTTGCGGTACTCCGTACCTTTTTGTTATAAAATTAATTTCTAAACATATCAATTTACACGTTCGAGTTTTATAACTATTGGTATCTTTGAGTAAGATAAACTAAGATAAACAAAATAGCGTCAGGATTAATAATAGCATAATTAAGAATCTATAGTTCAAGCTGTACGATAATAATTTGTCCTTAATCTTTACAGTGTACTCAGAATTGAATAAATTGTCTTGCCAGATGGATTTTTAGGAATTTCTGCGATATATCTAACACTAAAGGCTGAGTGATGAATTCCTGTTTTTGCAGAAATAAAATTACGTACCTCATTCTCTCTTTCAGAATCTGTAATGAAAATTTTCAAGTGATCATCCTCACCCGTACAGGCGCAATCGGGGATATAACTCTTTAGGATTTGTTCTGTTTCGTCCAGGTTTACCCTGTTGCCAAAGAGTTTTATAAATCTTTTTTTCCTTCCAACAATAAAGTAGAAATTATCCCCATCCCGTTTAGCTAGATCACCGGTATAGAGAACGCCGTTATTTTCATCCCCTTTCTGAAGGTCGTCACCACATTCGGCATAACCCATAGATACGTTTAGACCTTTATATTTCAGCTCACCAATAGAGTTAGGTTCATCAATTACAGATCCGGCATCATCGATCAGACTAAATTTCCCTCCCGGAATTGCAATTCCGATGCTTCCAAGTTTAGATAGTGAATATTCAGAAGGGAGGTAACTCATACGTGCAGTTGCTTCAGTCTGACCGTACATCACGATAAAACGTTTACCAGCTTGTTGACTGAATTCGGTAAATTCTTTGTTGAGGTCGATGTTTAGTTTTCCACCTGCCTGGGTTAAAGTCTTAAGTGCAGGAAGATCCATCCTGAAGAAACGTAGTTTTTTCAGGATTTCAAAGGTATAAGGGACGCCGGATAATGAGGTTGCCTGCTGATTTTTAAGGAGGGACCAGAACTCCTTCTCCATTAAGGATTTTGAGGTTAACAGGATAGTTGCACCCTTTAGAAGATGGCTATTGATAATTGAAAGGCCAAAGGAATAATTCATTGGCAGTGTTGTGATTGGCCTTTCATGCTCATCGATTGAGAGATATTCTGCAATTGATTTTGCATTGGCTTCCATATTCTCATAACTAAGCCTGACAAGTTTAGGGCTTCCGGTACTGCCCGATGTTGTTAGCAGCAGCGCCAAATTTTCTTGTAATGAGTAAGGATTATCCTGGTTAAGTTTTACCAGTGAATAGCCAAGTAACACATATTTTTCTTCCCCTTCCGGAAAAGAAGAAACTAGTTCAGACGGCAACCATAGGTATTCTGGTTTATACGTACTGATCAATTTCGCTAACATCTCCTGATCCATTGATGCATCGAGCATCAAGGGAACAATACTGTTGCTGATAAAAGTATAATATCCAATGAGTGACCCTGGCTTATTCTGACAAAGACAAAATAGCAATGAACGTTCCTGAATTTTGCTATTTATGCTTTCTGAAAGTACTTTTAGGTCGCTATATGAAAATGACTCACCCTGATCGGTTAGCGCCGCAATCTGTTGGGAATATTTTTTATTTATACTTTGAAACATATAAAATCAAATATCGTTTTTATATGCTCTTAAAATATCTTCAGCAATTTGAGCTGGTTGCAGTCGGTTTTGTTGCAAAAGATAAGCATAATCACCAGGATGCGAAAAGATATCCTTTACGCCTAACCTTAGAAGTGGAGGGAATTTGCTTTTTGATGCAATAAATTCAGAAATTGCGGTTCCTAAACCTCCGATAATATTATGTTCTTCAATTGATACAAATAAGTTAGAGTCCTTGCAATTTTGTATTATTTCGAAGTCTAATGGTTTTATTGTATGAGTATCTATGACTCTTACTGAAATTCCTTCAAGTTCAATTGTTTCTGCTGCTTTTAGTGAATTATAGACCATGCTCCCGGTTGCGAAAACGGTAACGTCACTACCTTCTTTTACTTTTATTGATTTACCAATTTCAAATGCATAATCTTCGAAATACACAATTGGACAATTCATTGTGCCGGTGCAGCGGATATAAACAGGTGAATCTATTTCGGTTGCAGCTACCAAGGCTTTTGCTGCCTGCCCGGCATCTGACGGTGAAAGAATGACCATTTCTGGTATCGAACGCATTATTGAAATGTCTTCAATAGCATAATGGGTATTTCCAAAGAAGGTCAATGCGAAACCTGCTCCTATTCCAACAGCAATAATATTGGAATGCATGTAACCCATATACTGACGAACCTGTTCGCAGCTTCTCATCGAAATAAATGCTGCCTGGGCTGTAATAATGACTTTTTTTCCTTCGCTAGCCATACCGGCGGCAATTCCCACTAAATTTTGTTCTGCAATACCTACATTATAAAAGAGGTCCGGATACAAGGTCTTAAAACGATCTAATCCGGCAGTAGTTGACATATCTGCCGATAAAACATTGATATTTGATATTGATTTTAGTGCTTCGAATAGACCAATTCCAAATATGGCTCCACTTTGGCCTAGCTTCGAATATATTCGGGCGTTAAGTTTATTTATTTCTACCATTACCTGTCAAATTACTGTTCCGAAACTGCAAGTTCATACTCATTTAAGGATAAGCTGCCATGGTGCCATTTTTTGTTGTTTTCCATAAACGAAACCCCCTTCCCTTTTATTGTATTAGCAATAATAGCATTAGGTTTAAAAGGATCCTTTGTGTTAAAAGAATCAATAAGACAATTTATATCATGACCATCAATATTCATTGTATTAAATCCAAATGCTTTAAACTTATCAGCTAATGAAGAATGATTCATAACTTCCCCTGTAATACCATCTGATTGCAGGCCATTACAATCAACAATAACAGTTAAGTTAGTTAAATTAAAATGAGAGGCTGACATTAGGGATTCCCAGACCAACCCTTCGTCACATTCACCATCGCCCAGCAAGACATAGATGTGATTCTTTAATCCCTCTTTTTTGCAGGTAAGGGCGACACCTACTGCAAACGACAAGCCTAAACTTAAACTTCCGCCTGAGAATTCTATGCCTTTAAC
>CAIOOC010000672.1 GCA_903859795.1 uncultured Bacteroidia bacterium | reverse complement strand
GTTATTATTTGCGTTGTTTTCAGCGATAGAGAACTTGCGAGTTCGAATTTGGCATCCTAAAAAAGGTGATATTAAGATTAGTTTTTAATAACGAGAAAGGGATTTGGTCACGTTCCGCCAAATTAAATACACCCCAGTTGGGTGTATTTAATTTGGCGGAGAGAAAGGGATTTGAACCCTTGAGAACGTTACCGCCCTACCGCTTTTCGAGAGCGGCCAGTTCAACCACTCCTGCATCTCTCCATACTATTTTGTACTTTGTAAATTATAACAGATAAGAACTATCGAGCAATAATAGATACATTTATCAATGGCGAGTGGGTCTGACACTGGATTATCGACAAGTAATAACATATGCTGGTGATAGATTAGTTTCATCGTAAAATCAGGAGGTTTTTATGTTAGATCCACGAGTGCAACAACTTGCCAGAAATTTGATTCATTATTCGACCAATTTACAGGCGGGTGAGAAGATATTGATTCAAATGAATAATGACACACTGCCATTGACTAAAGCTTTGATTGAAGAAGTTTATAAGGTTGGGGCAATGCCGTTTTTGGAACTAGTAAATACCCAACTGCAACGCTCAGTATTAAAAGGGGCTTCTGTCGAACAGCTTCAATTGAGTGCTAGCTGGGAAACAGACCGCATGAGTAAAATGGACGCCTTTATCGCACTGCGAGCCAACGATAATGTCAGTGAGTTATCAGACGTTCCAACTAATCAAATGCAATTATATCAAACATATCTTGGCAGGCCAGTTCAAGACATACGCATTCCAAAAACGAAATGGTGTGTTTTGAAATACCCTAATAGCGCCATAGCTCAACAAGCCAATATGAGCACTGAGGCTTTTGAAGATTACTTCTTTGATGTCTGCAACCTAGATTACTCCAAAATGGACAGCGCTATGACCCCACTGTGTGAATTAATGGATAGAACAGATAAAGTTAGGATTGTTGGGCCTGGTACTGACTTAACTTTTTCAATCAAAGACATACCTACGATTAAATGCTGCGGGGTAATGAATATACCTGATGGCGAAATATTTACCGCGCCAGTCAAAGATTCAATCAACGGACATTTGTCGTATAACACCCAGTCAATACAACAAGGCTTTACTTTTGAAAGTATTCATTTTGAATTTGTTGATGGCAAAATCGTTAACGCAACATCCAATAACACCGAAAAAATCAACCAAATCCTAGACACCGACGAAGGTGCTCGTTATATTGGTGAATTTTCGTTCGGCGTTAATCCATATATCGATAAGCCAATGAAAGACACTTTGTTTGATGAAAAAATCAAAGGCAGCTTTCACTTTACGCCAGGCAACGCTTATGACACTGCTTTCAACGGTAATAAATCAGCCATTCACTGGGATTTGGTCTGTATTCAAACACCAGAATACGGTGGCGGAGAAGTCTGGTTTGACGATGTTTTGATTCGTAAAGACGGTTTATTCGTTTTGCCAGAATTAGTTGGACTAAACCCAAAGAAATTGAATAATAGATCTCAGGGTTCTTTTTATCCATCTTTCTCCCCAGCTTTTTTAAAACTTGATCTGCCCCGCCGCCTCATAAGGAATGCCGACGGAGGACCCGACATAGTTGTTCACGGAAAGTTTTCCGCCTATCTTATAATTGATCGG
>CAIOOC010000671.1 GCA_903859795.1 uncultured Bacteroidia bacterium | reverse complement strand
TTATCGCTTTTGTCATTTCCCTAAACCGGCTTGGAGTAATTTCCATCTTGGCATGGAACACCCGGGTGAAATATGATTTCTCATTGTATCCCAGGTCATAACCGATTTCGGAGACAGTTTTGTCAGTATATAAAAGCATTCGTTTGGCTTCAATAAGTTTCCTGTTTTCAATGATTTCAGTGACGCTCTTCCTGAAATTGTTCTGGCAGACGGTATTCAGGTTCCGCTCCGACATGTTCAGCTTATTGGCATAGAACGACACTCCTTCATTGCGATGGTAGTTTTCTTCCAGTATTCTAAGAAAATTATTGAATGTCACTACCTGAGAGGCAGTCGCAATGCTATCTGCCGGGGTGTTTCGTTTTCTTTCGGTATCAATCATGGCAACAAGGGCACTTAGAAGATGACGTATTGTTGGATGGTCGATAACTTCGCGGTTATATTCACCCTTAATGATTTCACAAAGTGCTGAAAAACGGTTCATGCAGCTTCCGGCTGTAAGGGGAATATTTGTTGAAGTTGAAAAATTGGAATAGAAGCTCAATCTGGAATCGGGTATTAAGGCAGTCCTATAATTGATTACCCAACCACGTAAGTCGGGCGCAGGGATAAGCTTATGCATTTTCCCCATCGAAACATAACATGCGGCTGGAGCCTCTATGATTTCCTTCTTAAAATCGATGAAGTGCTCCAGACTTCCATCCGACAAGATAATAAGTTCTTCGAAATCATGAAAATGGGAATCATAAGTCCTCGAAAGAATTTCGTCAATGACCTCTTTTGTGAGTTCAAATATATGAATCGGTTTTTCCAGTGAAAGTGCCATAGGAAAAATTTAATCGTTAAATTTTTTCAAAAGCCTGAGACAAATCGTTGATAAGGTCAGTCTTGTCTTCTACTCCTACGGAAACCCGTATTAACGAATCCTTAATACCGGCTAACTCTCTCTCTTTTTTAGTTATGGACGAGTGCGTCATGAGTGCAGGATGTTCAATCAGCGATTCAACCCCCCCGAGACTTTCTGCCAGGGTAAATAACTCAAGGCTTTCAAGAAACTGCACCGCTTCCTTTTCTCCCCCTTTGATCTCAAATGAGACCATTCCCCCAAAGCCGCTGGTTTGTTTTGCATTCAATGTATATTGAGGATGAGATTCGAGTCCGGGGTAATATACGCGTTCCACTTTTGGGTGGCCCTCGAGATAAACAGCAATAGCCATTGCATTTGACTGATGTCGTTCCATGCGGAGCGAAAGTGTCTTTAATCCACGCAATACAAGGTAACAATCAAAAGGAGAGGGGACCATTCCCAGAGCATTCTGGTTAAACTTAAGTTTTCCATATAGGGTATCGTCATTGAGCATAATCGCTCCTCCAATTGCATCGCTGTGTCCGCCGATATATTTTGTGATACTGTGGCAAACAATGTCGGCACCCAGAACGGATGGATTCTGGAAGTATGGAGAAAGAAAGGTGTTATCGACAATTACAAGAAGGTTGTGGCGGTGTGCAATTTCAGAAATGGCAGCGATATCGCAAACTTTGAGCAGCGGATTGGTTGGCGATTCGAGCCAGACTAATTTTGTCCGAGAATTGATTGCTTTCTCGATCAGGTCAGCCTGCGTGGCATCCACAAGACTTACCTGCAAATCATACTGCTCCTTCCATAGATTGAACAGTCTTTTCGTTCCACCGTATAAATCGTCAAACCCAATAATATGATCTCCGGGTTTGATCAACGTGAACAACAGGAGGGTTTCAGCTGCGACTCCGGAAGCAAGACCCAGGCCATACCTTGTTTGTTCCAGCGAAGCATAACGTTTTTCGAGAGCCAGCCTTGTAGGGTTGCTCGTTCGTGAATATTCGAATCTTCCGTGATTTGTGACCTGTTTACGGGCAAAAGTTGAAGACAGAACAATAGGAGCTACCACCTCATTATTGCTCCCTTCAAGGTACTCAGGTTCCTCACCGATATGAATTGAACGTGTGTCGAATGAATAGTTTTGATGTGTCATACGAAAAGTATATTGGTAAACTGATCTGATTCAGAATATGCATTACAGAGAATTGTAACAATTTCATTAATAGGCAATCGAGCTGGGATAATTTCTGAAGTTTTACGATTATAAAGGATAATTTACAGGAACTATGAAATCTGCTATGTCTTAATCTTTTTTTCAAGAACCGGGATCATCTTTTCAGCATCACTTTTTATCCTGAAGGCTTTTGAAAGCTCGTAAACATTCTTAATCGCTTTTTTGTCATAGTCTTCCAGCCACATAATATAAGTTTTCCTTGCCGATCCTTCAAAGACAGCCTTGAGCTTTTTATCGCAATTTGCAGCGATCATCGCGATTACCTGATCGGCTTGCTTGCCTCTGTAGGTTACTTTTTCCCACATCGATCCGTTAAAATCGCTATGGTGGTTATTGACATTATCCAGTGATACAGAATCTGTTTTAATCGTAAGAACGTCGCCTGTGATACGGAATGAAGTATGGTTTAGCCATTTCTCCCCATAATAATTACTGGCAAGAGTCATATCGCCCTTTTCATTTACATAAGCCTGGATAAATGAACGGGACCAGCTTTTGTCGAAAACCTGCCGGTTGGGTATATAATTGGTGTATTTTTCAAATTCACCTTTCTCGGGTTTAAATTCCCTGATCATTGAATT
>CAIOOC010000670.1 GCA_903859795.1 uncultured Bacteroidia bacterium | reverse complement strand
GTGATCTGGTATCCTTTTGCACTATTACCCTGTCCAAAATGATTTACCATAGGGAGTGCAAAGCCTTGTATTGCAATAACCGCCAGGGTTACAAAAATAAACCTTACAGAAGATATACTGTTACGTTGAGACATGTCACCTGTAATAACACCGCTAAGTGCAGCATAGGGAACGTTATTAGCTGAATATACCGCCATCAGGGCAAGATATGTTACATAAGCATAAATAATTTTCCCTGTTGAACCAAAGTTTGGAGTGGTAAAGGCCAGGAATCCTATTATTCCAAAAGGAATAGCAGTAAACAATATCCAGGGTCTGAATTTTCCCCAACGTGTTTCTGTCCGGTCCCCCAGGGCACCCATTATTGGATCACATACTGCACCAAACAGTCGTGAGACAAGAAATAGCCAGCCTGCGGCAGCAGCTGATATACCGAAAGAGTCGGTATAAAAGCTAAGTTGCAGGAGCATTATTGTTTGAAAAATAAAATTGGCTGCGCTGTCACCAAGACTAAAGCCAACCTTTTCTCTCATTGAAATTTTTTCTGCCATATCGTAAATTTTTGAATAATTAATCATTTAACATACGAATATAGTATAATATAATAAATTACATTAAACTTATTCAAAACTTTTAAAAATCATTAATCTGAATTTGCTGAAGTGGACCAGATAACTCACCCCCATCCGTATAGCCATCCCCTTTTACCTGGAAACTTTTTCTAATCCATCTACTTCTGTTGCTTTTCTTTTATATTTTTGTCAGATGTTATGTTATTTGGAACTCATGTAAACATCTCTATACAAAGATTTAATGAAGGTTAAATTAGCTTATGGGAAAACCGGTTATCCGGTGGAATTATCTGACAGTTATGATATTGATATTATCGAACCACACTGGGTTGAAAGCGTAAATGACCAAAAGCTTGCAATTACAAATGCCCTTTTGAAACCGTATAAAAGCAAGCCGCTTGCAGAGATAGTGAACCCAAACGATAAAATTGCCATAATATTCAGCGACATCACCAGGGCAACTCCTTATGAAATAATACTTCCTCCTTTATTATATGTACTGCGAAATATTCCCAGGAAAAACATCTGCTTTTTTTGTGCCAACGGAACCCACAGGTTAGCCACCATTCAAGAGCTGAGGAAAATCCTTGGTGAAGATATTGTACGGGATTATCAAATTATTCAGAATGATGCCAATAATCCAAACCTGCATAATTATGTCGGTACTACCTCTTCGGGAAATGAGGTCTATCTTAATAAGAAGGTTCTTGATTGTAAAATTAAAATCCTGACAGGATTTATCGAACCTCATTTCTTTGCAGGATTTTCCGGCGGTGGGAAAGCTATAATTCCGGGAATGGCTTATGTAAGTACAATAAAATATAACCACTCCATTTCCCATTTGTCAGGTGAAAAAGTAAACTGGGGTATCACTGAGGGGAATCCATTATGGGAAGAAATGACAGAGGCTGCAGAACTTGTTCCCGGATTATTTCTGCTGAATATCACCCTTAACAGGAATAAAGAGATCACTAATGTATTTGCAGGAGAACTGCGATCGGCTCATAAGGCAGGCAGCCAGTTTGCAAAGGAC
>CAIOOC010000669.1 GCA_903859795.1 uncultured Bacteroidia bacterium | reverse complement strand
TGTTAATTGATTACTTTTGCATTTTAGTCAGTATGAAAAATATATTATCACATAGCCTTCTACTCGTGGTCATTCTTATTCTCGTCGATATCGGCAGAGGAAGGTGATCTATGTGTATAATAAAACATATAAAAGCCTTTCTCGAAATGAGAAAGGCTTTTTTTTAATAGAAATTTTAAGAATTGAATAATATGAAATTTGAACTGAGAAGCGAAACAACAACACGCGGTCGCAGGATGGCCGGAGCTCGAAGTTTATGGAGAGCCAACGGGATGAAGGAGGAGCATTTCGGCAAACCCCTGATCGCAGTGGTCAACTCATTTACTCAATTTGTACCAGGTCACGCTCACCTGCATGAGATCGGACAGATGGTAAAAAAATTAATTGAGGAGCAGGGCTGTTTTGCGGCAGAGTTTAATACCATCGCCATAGATGATGGTATTGCCATGGGACACGACGGAATGTTATATTCTCTTCCATCGAGAGATCTCATCGCCGATAGTGTCGAATACATGATCAACGGACATAAGGCGGATGCAATGATCTGCATCTCCAATTGCGATAAGATTACCCCCGGAATGTTAATGGCAGCCATGAGGCTTAACATTCCGTGTATATTTGTTTCTGGTGGTCCTATGGAAGCAGGGGTTGTTGCAGGTAAAAAATACGACCTTGTCGATGCGATGGTTATGGCAGCTGACCCATCTGTAAATGAGAGTCTCCTCTCACAGGTGGAACAGGATGCCTGCCCAACCTGCGGTTCATGTTCCGGAATGTTTACGGCAAACTCCATGAACTGTCTGACCGAGGCACTTGGACTGTCGCTACCAGGTAACGGTACTATTGTTGCAACCCATTTGAACCGTAAAAAATTGTTCGAAAAAGCGGCCAAACGACTGGTCGAAATTACCTGGGATTATTATAAAAACGGGAATGAGAAGGTTCTGCCGCGTAAAATTGCTTCGAAAGCTGCGTTTATGAATGCAATGACACTCGACATAGCGATGGGTGGATCAACAAATACTGTTTTACACATGCTTGCAGTTGCCCATGAAGCAGGTGTCGATTTTACAATGCAGGATATCGATTCACTTTCAAGGAAGGTTCCATGTATTTGTAAAGTTTCTCCCAATTCACATTATCATATTCAGGATGTAAACAGGGCTGGGGGTATCATGGGAATTCTGGGTGAGCTTGAAAAAGGTGGCTTGTTAAATACATCTGTATCACGCGTAACCGATGAGACTCTTGCCGGTGCTATCAACAACTGGGACATTTTAAGACCTGGTGCCGATAGCGAGGCAGGTAAACTATACAGTTCGGCCCCCGGAAATATTGGGCGGAATCTTACACTTGGTTCACAGGAAAAGTATTACTCTGATTTGGATACCGACCGTGTGAAAGGGTGTATACGTGATATTGAAAATGCTTATACCAAGGAGGGTGGACTAGCAATACTCTATGGAAATATTGCTCTCGATGGTTGTATTGTAAAAACAGCCGGCGTTGATCCTTCAGTTTTCGAGTTTAGCGGTATAGCTCGTGTCTATGAATCGCAGGACGATGCCTGTGAAGGTATTCTGAAACGTGAAGTGAAATCAGGAGAGGTTGTAATTATTCGTTATGAAGGTCCGAAAGGTGGCCCGGGGATGCAGGAGATGCTCTATCCGACCTCTTATTTAAAAGCTTCAAAACTAGATAAACAGTGCGCCTTGCTCACCGACGGACGTTTCTCAGGCGGAACTTCAGGCCTTTCGATCGGGCATGTATCGCCCGAAGCTGCAGCAGGGGGCGCAATTGCCCTCGTTCAGAATGGCGATCGTATTGAGATCGATATTCCTAAACGACGTATTGAACTAATGATCTCCAACGAGGAGTTGATTTTACGAAAAAAGGCTGAAGAGCAACGCGGCAGGATGGCTTACCAGCCTCAGACCAGGAACAGAATTATCAGCAAAGCATTAAAAGCATATGCAAGCCTTGTGGCTTCGGCCGATAAAGGTGCAATAAGAATAATTGATTAATCTAAAACAATAAAGCTATGACATCTATTTCAAACGACAATAATCTGGATCAGGAACCAGTTGAAATCACGGGTTCCGAAGCGGTTATCCGCTCTTTGATTGCCGAAGGTGTTGATACAATCTTCGGATATCCGGGTGGTGCAATTATGCCTGTGTACGATGCGCTGCACGATCACCACCATAACCTTAAACATGTCCTTACCCGTCATGAACAGGGAGCTGTTCATGCGGCCCAGGGCTATGCACGTGTTTCAGGTAAAGTTGGTGTTTGTATTGCAACCTCCGGCCCGGGTGCCACCAATCTTATTACCGGCATTGCCGATGCACTGATTGATTCGACACCACTCGTATGTATTACAGGTCAGGTTCTTTCAGGGTTATTGGGTACTGACGCGTTTCAGGAATCCGACGTAATCGGCATCACAATGCCTGTTACAAAATGGAATTATCAGATTACCAGTGCAGAGGAGATCCCTGAAGCTATTTCAAGGGCATTTTATATTGCCTCGACCGGAAGGCCGGGTCCTGTGGTTTTAGATATTACAAAGGATGCCCAGTTTGCCAAGGTATTATATTCTTATTCAAAATGTATTAAGATACGTTCATATGTCCCGGAATATCCTGCTGATAAGACTTTGCTAAAGCAGGCTGCCGATTTGATAAATAGTGCGAAAAAGCCCTATCTTTTATATGGCCAGGGTGTTATGTTATCTGGTGGTGAAAAAGAACTGACCAATTTTATCAACAAGACGGGAATTCCTGCAGCTGGAACCCTGCTTGGCTTGTCTTCTATTCCAACTGACCATCCGTTAAATATGGGAATGCTGGGAATGCACGGAAACTATGGGCCAAATATAAAAACCAATGAATGTGATGTGTTGATTGCGGTAGGAATGCGTTTCGATGACAGGGTTACCGGAACCGTAAGCACCTACGCCAAACAGGCAAAAGTCATTCATATCGAAATTGATCCAGCCGAAATAGATAAGAACGTAAAAACGGATGTGGCTCTGATCGGTGATGCCAAACATACCTTGAGATTGCTTTCCAGGTTGGTCGAGGAAAAGCAACATCCCGAATGGCTGGCTGAATTTAAAGCAGCCAGAGATATTGAAGAGGTAAAGGTAATCAAAAATGACCTTACACCTCAAAAACCCGGCCTTACGATGGCGGAAGTAGTGCGGATGGCATCAGATCTTACAGACAATAAGGCAGTTGTTGTGACTGATGTTGGACAGAACCAGATGGCTGCAGCCCGTTATACAAAATTTGAAGGTTCGCGAAGCTGGGTTACCAGCGGAGGCCTTGGAACAATGGGTTTTGGTTTACCCGCGGCGATGGGTGCAAAACTGGGCGCTCCCAACCGTGAAGTTGTTGTTTTTACCGGCGACGGAGGAATGCAAATGACTCTTCAGGAGTTGGGTACAATAGCTCAGGAGAATCTTGCTGTAAAGATTGTGATCCTTAATAACCATTTCCTTGGAATGGTAAGACAATGGCAGGAACTTTTCTTTGAGAAGAGATACTCCTTTACCGAAATTCTTAGTCCTGATTTTGTTAAACTTGCCGATGCCTATGGTATTCCGGGAAGCAGAGTTGAGAATCGCGAAGAGCTGGAAGGGGAGATGAAGAAAATGTTTGACTGCGATGGGCCTTATCTGCTTGAAGTTCATATTGAGAAAGAGGATAATATCTTTCCTATGGTTCCACAAGGAAAATCGGTTGCCCAGATCATTCTTAGTGCAGATGAATTGAAATAAATTCAAAATTTAAAATTCAACAAGATGAAAGAAGAATATATCATTACAGCCTACAGCGAAAACCATATTGGGTTGCTGAACAGGATCACCATTATATTTACCCGCCGTAAGGTCAATATCGAAAGCCTGACCGTGTCCCAGTCCGCTTTAAAGGGGATCAGCAAGTTTACGATTGTAGTCCGCGAAACAAAAGATAAAGTGATCAATATTGTCAAACAAATCGACAAGCAGATCGAGGTGCTCAAAGCCTATTACAATACCAATGATGAGATGATCTTCCAGGAAGTTGCCTTATATAAGGTTCCTACGACCGCATTGATGGAGAGTGATCAGATCGAAAAAATGATCAGACTTCATAATGCCCGGATTCTTGAAATAACACGTGAATATACCGTTATTGAGAAAACCGGACACGAAGAGGAGACTCAGGCGCTATTCGAAGGATTGAATACCTTTGGCGTTTTGCAGTTTATCCGATCGGGAAGAATCGCAATTACCCGCTCTCCGATCGAACGTTTGAGCGAATTCCTCAAAGAGCGTGATTCACTTTTTGAAAAACTGGAAGAAAAGAAAAAGATATAATTGACATAAAATAGTTTAATAAAACAAGTTATGGATAATCGCGTATTTATTTTCGATACGACATTACGGGATGGCGAGCAGGTTCCCGGGTGTCAGTTGAATACAATCGAAAAGGTAGAAGTTGCCAAGGTTTTGGAGCAATTGGGTGTGGATGTCATTGAGGCAGGATTCCCCATCTCAAGTCCGGGAGATTTTAAGTCGGTGGTTGAAATTTCTAAGGCAGTAACATGGCCGGTCATTTGCGCGCTTACCCGAGCCGTAGAGAAAGACATTGATGTTGCAGCAGAATCGCTGAAGTTTGCCAAGCGGGGACGCATACATACCGGTATTGGAACATCACCGTACCATATTCAGTTCAAGCTTAACTCAACTCCTGAAGCAATCATTGAGAGAGCTGTCGCGGCTGTAAAGTATGCCAAGAGATATGTCGAAGATGTTGAGTTTTATGCCGAAGATGCAGGCAGATCTGATAACGTCTATCTGGCCAGAGTGATTGAAGCAGTGATTAAAGCGGGAGCTACAGTAGTTAATATCCCCGATACAACCGGTTATTGTTTGCCAAGTGATTATGGAGCGAAGATAAAGTTTCTTATGGAGAATGTGTCTAATATACACAAGGCAGTAATCTCGACACATTGTCATAACGATTTGGGCATGGCAACGGCCAATTCTATTGCCGGCGTAATGAACGGTGCCCGTCAGGTTGAGGTTACTCTTAACGGGATTGGAGAGCGTGCCGGAAATACCGCACTCGAGGAGGTTGTGATGATCCTTCGCTCACATAAAGAGCTTGATTTACATACAAATATCAATGCAAAAAATATCTATAAGACAAGCCGCCTGGTCTCGAGCCTGATGAATATGCCTGTTCAGGCAAACAAGGCAATCGTTGGCCGTAACGCGTTCGCCCATTCGAGTGGCATTCACCAGGACGGTGTTTTAAAGAACAGGGAGAACTACGAAATTATTGATCCTGTTGAGGTTGGAATAAGTGAATCTTCAATTGTTCTGACGGCCAGAAGTGGTCGGGCAGCACTTAAACACCGGCTTGATCTGCTTGGGATTACTCTTGACAAGGAGAAACTTGACGAGGTTTATGAGGAATTCTTACTCCTGGCTGATAAGAAGAAAGATATCAAAGAGGATGATCTTTTGGTATTGGTTGGTGAGCGCGGAATGGGTGAACGAAGAATCAAACTCGACTTCCTGCAGGTTGTTACAGGTAAGAACCTTGTTCCGATGGCAACAATCCGTCTCGACATTGCTGGCGAAAAATTCTCAGCTACCGAATCCGGAAATGGTCCTGTTGATGCTGCCATCAAGGCAGTTAAAAGCATAATTCACCGCAAGGTTACTCTTCAGGAGTTCCTTATTCAGGCGATAAATAAAGGGTCTGACGATATCGGGAAAGTTCATATGCAGGTTGAGTACGATGAGAATATCTATAATGGCTTCGGGGCAAATACCGATATCATTACCGCTTCGGTCGAAGCATTTATAGATGCGATCAATAAAATAGGCAATGCAGAAAAGGCTGCTGGTAAATGAACAATAGCCGATTAAGAATTGTAATCAATTAAAATTTTAATAATTATCATTTTGGAACCAAAAACACTTTTTGATAAAATCTGGGACGCCCATGTTGTTAAACAGGTGAAAGACGGACCCGATGTATTGTATATCGACAGACACTTTATACATGAGGTGACCAGCCCTGTGGCTTTTTTAGGCCTTAAAAACAGGGGAATGAAGGTTTTCAGACCACAAAATACGGTTGCTACGCCCGACCATAATGTACCCACGCTTGATCAGCATCTTCCTATCAAAGAAGAATTATCACGCGTTCAGGTTGAGGCGCTTAAACAAAACTGTGCAGATAATAATATCCAGATGTATGGCCTCGATCATAAATATCATGGTATCGTTCACATCATTGGTCCCGAATTGGGGATTACCCAGCCTGGGATGACTATTGTTTGCGGTGACAGTCATACCTCAACCCATGGAGCTTTCGGAAGCATTGCATTCGGAATAGGAACGAGCGAAGTCGAGATGGTCTTTGCAAGCCAGTGTATCCTGCAGCCAAAACCTAAAAAAATGCGGATCAGTGTCGATGGAGAATTAGGTAAGGATGTTACAGCAAAAGATATCGCCCTGTACATTATTTCGCAGATATCAGCTTCGGGTGGCACAGGCCATTTCGTCGAATTTGCCGGTTCTGCTATCCGTAGTCTCACGATGGAAGGACGCATGACACTTTGCAATATGAGCATCGAATGTGGTGCCCGTGGGGGTATGATTGCTCCGGACGAAACTACGTTTGACTATGTTAACGACAGAGAATTTGCCCCTAAGGGTGAGGAATGGGACAGGAAACTAGCACAATGGAAGCTGCTTAAGTCAGATGATAACGCGGTTTTTGATGCCGAATTTCATTTTAATGCTGCTGATATTGAACCGATGATCACTTATGGCACTAATCCCGGAATGGGAATTGGGGTTAGTGGATCGATCCCTACCGGAAAGAATCTTACAGGTTCAGATCTTATTACTTTCAATAAGTCATTGGAATATATGGGTTTAAATCCCGGTGATAAAATAAAGGGTAAGAAAGTAGATTACGTCTTTATTGGAAGTTGTACAAACGGGCGTATAGAAGATTTCAGGTTGTTTGCCGATTTTGTAAAAGGGAAACAAAAAGCTGAGTCTGTAACTGCCTGGATTGTTCCGGGGTCGAAACAGGTGGAGAATCAAATCAGGGAAGAGGGTATAGTTGAGATACTCGAAGCCGCCGGTTTTGCATTACGTCAACCTGGTTGTTCCGCTTGTCTTGCAATGAACGAGGACAAAATTCCGGAAGGAAAATATGCGGTTTCAACTTCAAACCGAAACTTCGAAGGTCGCCAGGGACCCGGTGCCCGCACAATGCTTGCCAGTCCGCTTATGGTGGCAGCAGCAGCCGTAACTGGTGTGGTATCCGATCCAAGAGATTTTTAATTAACAACGATTTTCAAATTTATAAGAAATGTCTATAGAAAAATTCCAGAAGCTGGTCAGTACAGTTGTTCCGCTTCCAATCGAGAATGTGGACACCGATCAGATAATCCCGGCACGATTTCTCAAGGCTGTGGAACGAAAAGGTTTTGGAGATAATCTTTTCAGAGACTGGCGTTATAAAAAGGATGGCACGCCAAACCCCGATTTTGTTTTGAATCAATCCCGGTTCTCGGGTCAGATTCTGGCGGGTGGAAAGAACTTTGGAAGTGGTTCCAGTAGGGAGCATGCAGCCTGGGCAATCTATGATGCTGGTTTCAGAGTCGTGGTTTCCAGTTTCTTTGCCGATATATTCAAGAGTAATGTTCTGAACTGCGGATTGTTACCTGTTCAGGTCTCTGATGAATTCCTTTCAGGGATATTCAAAACTGTTGAGGATGATCCTTCTGCCCAATTTGAAGTTGATCTCCAGGCTCAAACCATTCGAAACATTAAGGCAGCAGAGAGTGTTAAGTTTGAAATTAACTCCTACAAAAAAGAGTGCCTTCTTAATGGTTATGACGATATTGACTTTCTGCTGAGTCTGAAAGAGGAGATCGTCGCGTTTGAACAGGCATAATCACTTACAGGTCTGACTTTGGAAATTAACAATGAGCATATGATTTATATAATGGACACCACCCTCAGAGATGGTGAACAAACCTCGGGAGTCTCCTTTTCCGAAATGGAAAAGCTAAATATTGCAAAAATCCTTCTCGAAGAGATTCGGATTGATTATATTGAAGTTGCATCGGCCCGTGTTTCCGAAGGTGAATTGAGAGGTGCAAAAAAAGTGCTTGATTGGGCCAAAGAAGCGGGGTTTATTGATCGCGTTGAAATTCTTGGTTTCGTTGATGGTAAGACCTCATTGGAATGGATTAACCAGGTAGGAGGGAAAGTGATGAATCTGCTGGCCAAGGGATCGTTACGTCATGTTACCCAGCAGTTGAAGAAATCACCTGAGGATCATTTAAATGGCATCAAAAGTTCTCTTCGGCTTGCCGACGAAATGGGGATCAGGGTCAACATTTACCTTGAGGATTGGTCTAACGGGATGCGAAATTCTCCCGAATATGTCGATTTTATGCTTGAAGGTCTTCGGAAAGAGAAAATCGGACGCATCATGTTACCTGACACTTTGGGCATTTTAAATCCTATGGAGACTTTTGAATTCTGCTCTTCAATGATTCGTAAATTTCCCGATCTTCATTTTGATTTCCATGCCCATAACGATTATGATCTTGCAGTTGCCAATGTTGATGCGGCCATTCGTGCAGGAATAAACACTGTTCATACTACCGTGAACGGATTGGGTGAACGGGCCGGGAATGCGCCGCTTTCAAGCGTGATCGCATTACTTAATGATCAGCTCAGACTCCCAAATTCAATTAACGAAAGAAAATTAAGTCTGATAAGCCGTATTGTCGAGAATTTCTCAGGAATACGTATTTCAGGGAATAAGCCAATCATTGGTGAGAATGTCTTCACCCAGTGCAGTGGCATACATGCTGATGGAGATAATAAAGACAACCTTTATTTCAACGATCTGCTTCCTGAACGCTTTGGAAGAATACGTAAATACGCTCTTGGAAAGACCTCTGGTAAGGCCAATATCGCCAAGAATCTTGAGGATATGGGAATACGCCTTGATCCTGAGGATCTCGTAAGGGTAACCAATAAAGTGATTGAGCTTGCTGATATGAAAGAATCCGTTACTTCAGATGATCTACCGTATATCCTTTCTGATGTATTGAAGAATGAAACTGTAAACGAGAAAATCAGACTTCGTAATTATGCGATCGTCCACTCGCTGGGCCTTCGGCCAATGGCCACCGTGGCTATTGAAGTGGATGGACTGTTTTTTGAAGAAGCAGCTTCAGGAGATGGTCAGTACGACGCATTTATGAACGCTATCAGACAAATCTATCATAAACAAAACAAGCAGTTTCCTGCATTGGTTGATTATGTTGTGACGATTCCCCCGGGCGGTAAAACCGATGCTTTGGTTGAAACCTTAATCACCTGGGATATGGGGCGTGAATTTAAGACGCGTGGCCTCGATCCGGATCAGACAGCTGCCGCTATAAAAGCAACGATGAAAATGCTTAACATCATCGAAAACGATACGCAATTGTTCTAGAGGATTACAGATTGTTCGCAGTAATTCAGATGATGGATTATTGTTACGGTTAAATGCATGATATGATAAATACATTACTCGGGAATAAATCGTCCGTAGAAGAAATAAGAATTAATTTTGACAACGATGTAGAACGGTTTTCAAATCTTGAAACCGGACAGGTTGCGCTGATAGATGCCCCTTTAGCAATGGAATTAATTGCCAGAGCAGCAGTTGCATCGACAATTGAGATTAAAAGAGTTTTGGACATTGGTTGCGGGGCAGGAAATAATACGCTGAAACTTTTGCAATATATTTCGGCTTTCGATTGCGATCTCATTGACTTAAGCTCTAAAATGCTGGAAAAAGCGTATGAGAGAATTTCATCTGTAAATAGCGGCAAAGTCAGGATTTTTCAACAGGATTTTCGACATGTTATTTTGCAAGAACAATCATATGATGTAATATTTGCAGCCGCTGTCTTGCATCATTTACGCGATGACGAGGACTGGGAGTCAATATTCAAAAAAATATATAGGCTGACGGCACCTGGAGGAAGTGTATGGATCACTGATTTTGTTTCTCATGATAACATACAGGTTCAATCGTTAATGTGGGAAAAGTATGGTGAATATTTGATCTCTGTTGGAGGTGAAAACTATAAAGATGAAGTTTTTGCTCACATTGAGAGAGAGGATTCTCCAAGATCTGTTACATTTCAGATTGAACTTCTTCGGAAGGTAGGTTTTTCTCATGTGGAGCTACTCCATAAAAACTCATGCTTTGCCGCTTTCGGAGCC
>CAIOOC010000668.1 GCA_903859795.1 uncultured Bacteroidia bacterium | reverse complement strand
TATTTTTTTATTAATAACTGTTGAAATCTGAAAAGATATATTATTTGTAAAATTAAAACTTTCCCGAATAAGATCTGATTCTATTTGGAATAATTTACTGCTGCCAATAAAATAGTGAATCAAAAAACTTTAGATCAGCTGATAATTGGCGGCGAGCTACTGGCGGGACACTACGGTGAAGATATTGACTGGACTAAGTCCGTGTAAAACAACAGACTTTCGGCAGAAGTAATTTCGGCCAGTTGCCAGTTACAGGCAGCCAGTAGCGTTCATCTGATTCAAAACTATCAACATGGGTATAAAAAATTCTCCCGATCGATCTATTATTCCCGTTTTAGTGTAAATTTGTTCTATTAATCATCTAAAATCCATTGTTATGCCTTTTATTATTATTCTTGTTGTTATCGCATTGATTGTTTTCTGGCTGATTGGTATTTACAACAGCCTGGTGCGCCTGCGTAATACACGGCAGAATGCGTTCGCAGATATTGACGTCCAACTTAGGTAACGGCATGATCTTGTTCCTCAGCTTGTTGAAACTGTAAAAGGTTATGCGACCCACGAAAGAGAACTTCTTACAAGAGTCACCGAGGCCAGAACAGCGGCTATGGGTGCAACAACAATTGATGAGAAAATCAAGACTGAAACACAGCTTTCATCAGCATTACAGGGGTTGAAAGTATCTGTCGAGGCTTATCCCGATTTAAAAGCCAACCAGAACTTCCTGCAGCTCCAGGAGGAATTGAGTGATATCGAAAATAAACTTGCCGCAGTTCGCAGGTACTTCAATGCCGCAACCACTGAATACAATACAGGCATCGAAACATTCCCATCCAACCTGATAGCCAACAACTTCGGTTTCCATCGCGAAACGATGTTTGACCTTGGCCAGGAACGGGTAAATATGGAAGAGCCACCCAAAATCAGCATTAATTAATGACTTACGTCGGCATACAAACACAGATCAGGAGAAACAATTTCAACAGTATTCTCCTGATTGTTGCCTTTCCGATGGTACTTCTCGGGATGGTATATGCCTTTTTGTTCTTTACTTCGCGGCAACAGGATCCTGAAATAATAAACCAATCTTTTTTCAGTACGGTCCCTTTTGTGATCATTGGGACTACAATCTGGTTTATAATTGCCTGGTTTTTTCACAATTCAATGATACAATCGGCTACCGGATCACGGCCATTGGCGCGCATGGAGAACAAACGGGTATATAACCTTGTCGAGAATCTCTGTATTTCCAGGGGGATGAAAACCCCTCATATTTATATCATTGAAGACGATTCGTTAAACGCTTTTGCCAGTGGGATTAACGAACAGACATTCTCGGTCTCTCTATCACGCGGTATCATTGAAAAGTTAAACGACGATGAGCTTGAAGGGGTAATCGCTCATGAATTGTCACATATCCTTAACCGTGATGTCCGGCTGATGATTATCTCGATTATTTTTGTCGGTATTTTTGCCTTTGTCGCCCAGATGGCACTTAGAAGTCTTCAGTTTGGAGCATTCTCAAGAGACCGTGAAGACAATAAAAGCGGCGGCGTGGTGATCGTGATCGCAATTGTAATCTCTGCTGTTTGTTATCTGATCGCAATTTTGCTTCGTTTCGGTATTTCCAGGTCACGTGAATATATGGCTGATGCCGGGGCCGCTGAGATGACCCGTAAGCCGTATGCCCTTGCAAATGCATTACGCAAAATCAGCCAGGATCCGTTGATTGAAGCGGTAGAGCGCCGGGATATCGCCCAGCTCTTTATAGAAAACCCGCAACCGGAAGAGAAGAAATTCTCAATCAGTAATTTTTTCTCAACACATCCCCCAATTGAAAAAAGGATCGCGTTGCTCGATCAGTTTGCCTAAGATTTAACGTTTTGCGTGTTTTTTGTGTTTTTATTTTTGTCGTATAGGTATCCATATTTCTTCTTCTGAAGTTGGATCACCATTTTTATAATTTTTCCCTAAGACCTCAAAATGTGGTCTGTCGTCCAATTCATAATCTGAGTTTGGAATCCAGGTTCCAAAAATATATTGAAAAATGCGAAGGTCGCTACTTGAGCCTTTATAATCAAAAACTGCATAAAGTCCGCCTGTTAAAGTAAATGTTTCCATATCACCTGGCACGTTATCAAAATCTGCAACTTCAATTGTTGCCCATTTTTCAAATTCGTTGGTTAGTCTAAAATCAACAAAATGAGTCGGTTTATAAACTTGCATAGAAATCAGATCGTTTGTCAGGTTGTTCGTTATACCCCTACGGCCTGGCATAAAGCTTCTCCAAAGATCTTCAGTCTTGTTGTCGGCTAAACTCATCATCAGCCGTTTGCCTACTAATTTCTTTTCGCTTAATTTTTTAATTCCTGGCACCATACTTCTTCAATTTGTCGTCATTATGGGTATCGTTCCGGCATTAGCGCTATTTCAAAACCTTGCCAATAAACCTTTCAACACAAAAGACTGACGGCCATTTTTACTTAAGTTTATTGAACAAATCCCATAGCACAATTCCCGCACTTACTGCAATATTGAACGAGTGTTTGGTGCCGAATTGGGGAATTTCAATAGTCTTGTCACAAAGATTGACTATTTCCTGCTGTACCCCTTTTACCTCATTACCAAAGATCAAGGCAAGCTTTTCTCCGGGTTCAGGAATAAATTCATTCAAGGCTATACTTCCTTCGACCTGTTCTATGGCAATAATCGTATAACAATCATTTTTAAGATTTTCAACTGCCTCTTCAGTTGTTTGGAGGTACTCCCACGAAACAGTGTTTTCTGCTCCAAGTGCTGTTTTGTGAATCTCCTTATCTGGAGGTGTGGCTGTGATCCCGCATAAAAATATTTTATTGACCAGCAATGCATCTGATGTTCTGAATACGGAGCCAACATTATTACAGCTTCTTACGTTGTCCAGAACAACTACTACCGGTATTTTATCTGCCTGTTTAAATTCCTCCGCAGAAAGTCGCGAAAGCTCCTCGTTAATTAGTTTACGCATTTATTCGATTCAAAAATTGACAATAGAAGGACGATAATATTTCTATGAGTTTAAAGTGTGCGACTGGCTTCTGGCGGCTTGCAACTGGCTGTTTTTTCTTCAACTGTTTATCCTATATCATTAACTTTATACTTGTAAATAAAAAAGAATAGATGCAGCAAGGAGAACAAAATGCCAGAAGCCAGCACAATATAGCCAGATGATTGATTTTTTTAGTTTTTAGGAATATCTTGCCAATTATAACTGCTCACCAATCAACCTTTTCCCGTGATATTGGCATCGTCATACAACGTGCCCCACCACCGCCGCGTGCGAGCTCTGAGCCGGGAATTGTGATCACCAGTTTCCCGAAATCGTTATGATTTAATTTCCTTTCAAGAAAATCCTGTGCCTTGATAATCTCAAATCCGCTTCTGCTCATCTCTTCCAGAGTATAATCGTTTCGCTCATAACCGATAACCTTCCCCGGGCTAAAGGCAAAAAAGTTGGCCCCGCTGTGCCATTGTTCCCGCTCCATAATCCATGGATCCTGTTTTCCTCCGCAGAATACAGGCTGAATATCAAAACCTAAATGCCCAAGTGCTTTAAGCATGTTATGACGTTCATGGATTCCTGTGACAACACCGTTATCGATAGTAATATGAATGGTATGGAATTTTGTATTATGCAGAATCAATGGTTCATAGACAAGGCATGAATCACGATTCAGAAATGTGAATGTCATATCGAGATGGATAAACGATTCGGGGCTATCGGGCAGCTCCTGCACAATCAAATGTTTAAGACCTGTTTTCCTGGCTTTGATCACCTCGATCAGGAAGTCAATCCCTTCGGTGGAAGTACGAGAACCATTTCCTACCACCAGAACATCTTCACTGGCTATCAGCACGTCTCCCCCTTCAACTGTTGCTTTGGAAAAACTTCCCGGATCAGCAGAAGAATTAGACGGATTAATCGTATTAACCCCAAATGCGGGATGGTTTTTAAAGATCGACTCCATGATCAGCGATTCACGTTCGCGAACCCTCCTGGCCATTTTACCAATCAAAACATCGTCCCACAGGGTCATCGAGGCATCGCGGGTAAAAAGGAAATTATGTAAAGGACGCATCGAGTAACGTTCTTTACTTAAAAAGCGGGTGAGATTATCACGTTTTAGTACCACCCCTTCAATTAATTGGGTTGCCAGGTGCTGAGCTGACATCTGAAGCAGAAATTCAGTTTCAGCAGAAGCATCCTCCTGGAAAG
>CAIOOC010000667.1 GCA_903859795.1 uncultured Bacteroidia bacterium | reverse complement strand
CTTTAGCTTGCCCAAGCAAAAAGTCATGAGCCTTCTGCTCATTTTTAATGCTGTATAAGCCAAAACCGACATCTTTAAAAAACTTTAGTCCAATAATTCCATTTGATACTGATATTCCAGAATTGGTTTCCTCAACAGAAAAACCCATTTTGTCGGGTGTTCCCGGAAATCCGAACGCCATTGATTCTAGAACTAGAAACAATAAAAAAACCAAAAGAAATGCAGAATAGCGAACTGTAAAAATAATATTGTTACTCATTTGAACCTCCTTCTTTATAATGAATCTAACTTATTACAAACCCTGTTATCCGTTATGAACCAAACAATTACACTAATTCTTCAGGCAGCGCACAGAAAACCCCAGACTCTTACCATAGGGGTATACACCTGTATAGTTGGCAACTGCAGTCAGGTATCTGGTCCAGACCATATACGGATTCATCCCGGTGGAACTCCACCACCCCCCGTAAATTCCAAAGTGACTGAATTCTCCGTTGATGCTGCGGTAACTACCCGGAAGTGCTGTAAAACCTGTTTCGTTTGTTGCACCCGTATTTGGACTTTGCCAGTGTAAGTGTCCGGTTTCTTTTAGTTTCCCGCCGGCAATTTTGAACCCGCCCAAATAGGTTGTAAGTGTTGTCCATTCGGCGTCAGAGGGGATATGCCAGCCGGTTGGGCATACAGAGCGGCTGTCTCCAACCGCGAACCACGTATATAATCTGCCGTATATTGTGACATTTGCTTCATCGCCATTGTAAGCCCACTGGTATTTTGGAGCACTTTCACCTGATACATCCAAAGTGGCAGGAGTTGTTGTTTCAATAATATCTCTGTTACTGTACTTGGTAACTTTCAGGTTTTCTTTCATCCATACCTGGGTGCCGATATTCACGGTTTGGTAAATATTTCCATCAATATCGGTTACTGTCAGGGTGTTTTGTGAATGAAGACCTGTGAATCCGAATATTAACCAGAATAATGCGGTTAATTTTACTTTTTTGTGTTGCATTTTCATCTTTTATTTAGAAATTTAATATGGCACTATAACAATCTGCATGGATAGAAGCTTTCCTTACTGTTAATGTGTGCGGCTTGCTTTTAGCTACTTGCGACTAGCTCGAAAGGCTGTAATCAGGTTGCTTCAATAATAAGACGACTAAATCCCTTTAATCACATATGATTTTTATTTTTTGGCAATTAAAAGCGTAATACGGTCTGTCGTTGCCAACCTTTCTGAAATCTGTCCAAACCATCCAGAATGATTTACCATCTTTGGCAATCCATTTTGGTGAAATATATGGCTGATAAGTCCTGGCGCCTGTATCTCCCGCAGGCGTCCATGCTTTCTCCTCATACACCTGAGTCCACGGTCCCCATGGTTGTTGTGCAGTCCAGAAGCCCAGATAACTTGGCTTTCCGAACCAGTCTCCATCGCTGCCGACTCCGATCCCCCAATTAGCCATCATGTATACTCCCAGTGGTTTATTGTAAACCACACTTGGCTGCCAGGCATAAGGATGTCCCGAATGTCCCGGGCCAATATTATAATTAACCCACCCTTTGGGGAATTGGCATACTACTCCCCGATTACTGATCTCCTTGCTCCAATTTGCAGTTTGATCACTATTCAATGATACGAAATATTCATATTCTGACCGGCAAAGAATTTTGTCCTTTTTCACACGGAGCATAACGAGTTGGTTCATCTTCCCGTCAACGGTTCCATTGGGTGCATACAGGTAGACATACCCATCCGTATTCTCTTCATAATTTTTCCCCATTTGCAGAAAACTTGAAAGAGAGAAGCATCCATCGGGCTCATAGAAGAAGACCATATTATGTTTTGACCTGGTTTCCCACTTTTCATAGAAAACTGGCGTTGACCCATCCTGATTATGCCAGGTAAGACCATTATCGGGCGAATAAATGAGCTTTGCTCCAATGAAAGCATTACCCTCAGGACCGAAAGGAAATTTCGGAGTACTCAGCAACTGATATATGGAACCATTCACTGCAAGAATTGCAAATCCATAATATCTGCTATAGTCTTTAGAACCGGGAAGTTCGTGCTGATCAATAGATTCCACATTCGGGTAACCCGGGACAGAATCAAAGGTATGGTTCGGGGCATCTCCGGCAATGGAAAATAATCTCGAGTTATAACCTTTTCGTTTGAACTGAGGTAAAATCTTAAACCCGTAGCCATCACACATTCCGGCATACTGTTTATCGTCCTTACTCCAGGTCATATACCAGTTATCGCCATGTCCTGTTGGCGGAATAATCGTCTCCTCCAATCGTTGAATACCGGTTATTTTTGTTTTGGCGATGCTTTGGGTTTTTTGTTTCGGAGCATTATTGCATGATACGCCTAATGCCACCAACACTAAAAAACCACTAAATAGCCTAATCCTGAATTTTATTTCCATAATCTAAATTTTTAATTTTTTCTGAAAGTTGTTTGCACCAGGTTTACTTTTTTACCATTTGGAGAATTGGGATTAGAAGTGCCGGAGAAATTCTCTAGAAGTAAATCTTTTACTTCATAACATTGAATTCCATCGGTAAAAAACGATGGCATGTCATTGCTCCAACTCAGATTAAAATCACGAATGACAATATTGTCAACATATTGCGCATAGATTCCCGGAATATCATGTTCAAAAATCTGATTTTCAATCCGGGCAGCAGGACGTAAATCAAAGTTGCCACCGTAACCCATCGTTTCCAGCCCTTTTCTAAGGTGAAGTTGAACATTATTAAACCGGATATTCTCCATGTGACTCTCTTTTTGTCCGTACAGGAAGATACTCTGTTCTCCTGTTGCCATGATATTATTGAATTGCACATTCTTAATCTGACCCACTGGTTTTCCTTCAAACCGTGATATAGCGGATAAATGAATTGGTTCTCCATGACCCCACCACTGACCATTGTGCAGTCGGGTTTCAATGATGATATTAGAGAAAATAAGATCTTCAATTGATGAAGAATCGCGCGCAGAGATTCCAATTCCTCGGTTCGACTCTGAAATCACAATATTACTGAAGATACACCTACGAATCGGGTGTTGGCCATATCCGATTCGTATAGCTGCCGATCTTGATTGCATATGACAATTGTCCACCTGAATATTTTCCGAATAGATCGATTTATTCCCATGAACGTATTTATCCTGTTCCTTTGAATTGAATCCGGGAGTGTCATCCATCCAGTTAAAACCGGTTATAGCGATGTCATCATCACCGGCATGCAGATCACAATTTGCTATCCTCACATTCCTGCAGACCGTCATGTGAATCGCATCGCAATTTGGTATCATTATATTATTGATGACTGTGAGTCCATCTATCAGAACATCATCACAAAATCCAAACAGTAATCCGGCAGTGGGTGTATCTATTATTCGGATATTCTTTATTGATATATGATTACAATGGAAAAAAGAGACAGCTGTTCCCGGCATTGGTTTCCGTTTCAAAGGACCGTCGGTGAAAAATTTACCTTCTGGCATATAACCCTCTTTTTGCCGGATTATTTTTTTGTCAAATTCAGGATAAAGATGATTCTGGTCTGTTTCATAAAAACAGCTTCCCCTGCCATTAATTGTCCCTTCACCCGTGATACTTATGTTGTAAGCATCCAGACATGTAAACATACCATAACGTGTGGAGGAGATTAAAAAATCGTCTAAATTCTCACTGGATTTAAGTTCCGCTCCCTGGTCCAGGTGCAGATTGGTGTTGCTCTTCAGAATAACAGCACCCATGATGAAAGTTCCTGCCGGAACCACAACTGTTCCTCCTCCGTTTTTAAAACAGGCGTCAATAGCTTTCTGAATAGACTGGGTCGAAATCAAATTTTCGGCAGCACCAAAATCTTTAATATTATATTCAATACCATTGACAGTACTGTTAAGAAGCAAAGCCAAAATTGTGATGATTAGAATTGTCTTCATAGCTAATAAATAAATTTGAGTTTGATTTATTTTACATTTTATCTGATTTAATCTTGAGGACGAGAACACTTCCGGCCGCAATTTTCTCAGTCCTGATAAAAGAACCTGAACCATACCGCTTCTCATTTCCTTCGTCAAATCCATTAATCACTTTCACAACAAACTTTTTGAATTGCGGAAGGTTGTATTGAGTGGGATCTATTGTGTAACTTATTGTATGGGCGGAATTATCAAGGTTGGTGAATACCAATCCCAGACTGCCATCCTCGTCCTTCCATGCAGAATGTGAAACTGCCGCCATTTCAGAATTCTTTTGATTTTCCCCCCAGGGCGCACTCAGAATGGGATTCTCACCTTCAAGTTTGGGAGGTCGAACCATTTCCCCGAAAATCAGAAACTTCTTCACAGCCTCTTTGTGAAATGCCTGACATAAAATTTTTAAATATTTGGCCTCCGGACTTTCCAGATTCAAAATAACCGGATCAAACCACCCCATCTGTTCACCCCATAAAAACATTTGAGCGTTTCTCATTTTAAAAGGCAATCCAGTTGAATAGATTGAGCCAACTTCAGCGCCCTCAACTCTTTTTGAATAATAATCGCTCGTATACCGGCCAAAAGTCAAACAATATCCCGAATATACATTTTTAAACAATGGGATAAGATCCGGCGCGATACTTGAAGCATTACAGGCTAACAAGCCGTCAAAAACATCAATGTAGGGTTCTGCGAAATCCTCAGTGGTCAGAATGATCTCCGGATCCTTTTTACGGCCATTTTCTTTGCACAACTCAACCAACTTTCTGTTCCCATCGACCCAATGACTACCTCCGCCAACAGGATGTCCATGTGTCGGATCAAAACAATATGCCGGCTGACAAGATGCTGTCTGATCCAGGTAAACGCCATTAACTCCATACTCTGAAACCAGTCTGGATACTATTTCAGACTGTTTATTTTGCCAAACCTTTGTAGTTGGGCACATCACAGCCTCCGGGATATCCCATGGAGTAACCCAGTGGTCTATGTAAATTGCAAGGTCTTGCCATGCACAGTCTGGCCACTTCGAGTAGCTTATTAAATCATCCAATTGATTAAAGGGTGCTTTGCAGGCAGATGATTCAGGTTGCTCATTCTTCCAGCTATTGCTTGATGTTGCCCAATATCTCGAATTGATATAGGGCACTATTTTTATGCCTGCACCCTTAAGATTCTTAATTTCTTCACGGAATAACCCTTTGGCCGGGATATAATCGAGATAGTCGGGCTCTGCCCTGTTCTCCTGCGGAAATTCATACCACCTGTACCATTGATATGCTATGGGTACATCCAGGTATTTTGCAAGAGGTATCATTTTATCAGTCGGCAGGCCGGCAAACCAGATATCGGTATTCAAATACCAACCTGGGATGTCCTTCCGCTGCGAGAGTTTGCCCTTGGCACACCATTTCTGATTAATAACCCATTCGCGATAGATTTTTGAGGCGGTTATCCAGTCGCCTTCATAAACCCCAACCACCACTTCATATGGCATCTTATAACTGCTTTGACTTCCCGGAATACCCATTCCCTCGGGATAGTTCTTGATACTATATTTCAGACTTTTATCTTTTTCATCAACATCATATCCGAATTTTTTCACATTGGCTTTCGAATCGTGCGTGGCAAGATATAATCCATTGCTATTCTTCTTTTCAAAAAGCGTACTGAACTGCATATTGCACCTGGCCGACGGATAATTCATTACCTGCGGCGGCCGTGGATCGGGATCAAACTTCTCCGGGATCCTTTTGACGGGATTCTTTATCAAACAGCCAATAAAATCAGGATATGCCAATTGCACATTTTCATCTTCCGATGCTCTTATCCCTTTTATGTAAGGGTAGGTTATTTCCCAGGTTCCAAACTGTCTGTTATTATTTTCTACATCAATCTGCCAGTATGAGAGGGATGATTGATCGAGCCTGACTGTCGCATGAATATTCACCGATTTTGCCTCGGAGTCAATCGATATACCT
>CAIOOC010000666.1 GCA_903859795.1 uncultured Bacteroidia bacterium | reverse complement strand
TAATTTTTGACTTTTGGAAGTACCTGTCTTTTTTAATTCCGATGCTGTTATAAGCGGGGATTTATTGTTCACATCGGATATCCATCTCAACTGTGATATTGTTGGAAATATTGAATCAGAGAAAAAAATCGTGATTGGGCCGGATGGCTTTTTTAAGGGGACACTCAGATCCAGGGAGCTTGTTGTTTTTGGAAAACTCGAAGGAGATATTATCGTTTCCGGACGCACAGTTCTTCATCCCGGTTCTGCCATATCGGGATCCCTTTCAACTCAGGTTATTGAAATTATAGATTGTGCTTTCCTCGATATCAGGGTCAATATTATTAATCCGGATCAGGTGTCTGAACAGGCTGAATTTCCTGCGAAGGCAACTGTTGAAGTTCTTAAGGAAGTTCAGCCAGTTCCAGTCAAGCCGAATTCAACCAGCACAGGCGTTGGAGCATACCATTTTCATGTTGACCAGCAGTCTGGAACTCCTCCGGAGAAAGCAAAAAAGATTCACCAACCTTCCGTACCCCCGAATAATTTCCTTTTTACACATTTTTCAGAAACTGATCTGACCCATGATTCCAGGTATACGGCAGGCTTGTTTGAGGTTACAAATGAACTGAATTTCTCTAAACAGCCTCAAAGCGGAAATACAGATCGCGATCTTATCTGATCCACCACGTTCAAATTGTGCTTCGCGATAGTTTTGTCAATTTTTGGCAGATGCTCATGACCGGAATCCATTTATAATTATCTTTGGTGACAAAATTTCCAAATTCAATTATTATCCATTTCACCCTTGATGGGCTTAAAATTCTAATCATGAGAAGAAACATTTTTCTGACTTTATCATTGGCAGCCGGACTTTTCCTGGCACTTCCCACATTTGCCCAGCTGGCGAATAAACTTACCAAACAAGAACAAAAAGAGGGTTGGACACTGCTGTTTAACGGCAAAAACTTCGACGGATGGAGACAATGCAACGGTACAGCAATGCCTGCAAACTGGAAAATTGATGGTGACGCCATGCAGGTATTTACAGGTACTGGCAAAAAACCGGGACAGGGATCAAACGGTGATATCCTTTATCCGGGAAAGAAATATAAAAACTTTGAGCTTTCTATTGACTTCAAGGCGGGTGCTGAAGGGAATTCCGGGATCTTCTATTATGTTCGCGAAGTGAAAGGTGAGCCCATCTATTATGCGGCTCCTGAGGTTCAGGTACTTGATAACGAGCATGCTTCTGACAATAAGGTCGACAGTCATCTTGCCGGGTCACTTTATGATATACTCCCTTGTGATCCTAAAACCGTTCATCCTGCCCTTTCATGGAATACAGTAGTGGTCAGGGTAAAAGATGGTCATGCAACCCATACCATGAATGGCAAGAAAGTGGTTGAATATACCTTATGGACTCCCGAATGGGATGCCATGGTGGCCAAAAGCAAATTCAAAGACTTTAAGGGATGGCAGGAAGGGATAGCCAAAGAGGGCTATATTGGCCTTCAGGATCACGG
>CAIOOC010000665.1 GCA_903859795.1 uncultured Bacteroidia bacterium | reverse complement strand
TGGACATTACTCTGCGCTGACCTCTACCGGTCTGCTGAGAAGCACCCAAGGCGGCTTATTTACCCTGCCCGTTTGGCCAGCAGATGCAAAGCATGTTTATTTGTTCTTTGCCTCGCAGGATAAGTTGGATTACACGGAGAGCGTTTGCTTTGAGATTTAGGGTGCCGCATGGGGTCCCGCGGTTTCTAACCGCGGATGTTTAAGAGGCGATTAGAAATCGCCTGACCCGCGGGTGGAGCGATTTTTAATCGCTCAAATTTAAATGTTGAAGTGACGCGATTAATGACGTCTCTACACCATTTATTCAATGAATTTTCAAAACCCGCGGCCTCTGCCTCCCGGGGAACCTTGGCTAGGTTGTGTACTTTGCGCCTGACCATCCTTGGGAGACAGCATTATAATAGCTGCCGCAGCTGTAAAGGCAGCGTATTTGCCCGCTTTCTTTAGCGCCTCTTTTCGGCTGATCTTTTCGTCCCGTTTTTCGTCTCGTTTTGTTTTCATCGGACTTTATTTTTTGAATTTTAATTTTATTTGCCAGCAGAGACACACCGAGGTGCGTCTCTGCAATTCTAATCTCATTTAAATTATCAATCTCGGATCCACCTAATCTTTTGTGTGAGTGGTGTTTTGTTTGATTCAATTTTCAATAAATATATTCCATTGACAGCATTAACCAGTGGAATCTCATTTGGATCGGCACCAGTCAATACTTTAGAGGTGAACAACTTGCCGTTCATATCGTAAACCAGGGCCCGTGCAGGCAGGTTCACGTTCCCAAATACCTGAATAATCTGCTGATTCGGTAATGCAACCACTTTCAGTTCAACAGTCAGATCACCTGGTACAGCCGATACAATCGTGGCGGTACGAAGGAAGAACCTACCAGGACCGGCGCTAGCCGCATTCAGGGTGACAGAGTAGCTACCACCGCCGTCAAGCCGTGTAAAGGTATTGGCTACCCTATCTTCCAGGACAACCTTTAAATCTGATGGAAGATTGGTTACCGCAGCCTTAAAGGTTATTGCAGAACCACTTGCTGCAACCAGTCCGACAGGTACAATCGTGTTCTCGTAGTCATTGTCGGGCAGGCACTGGATCTGGAAATCGACTCCGTTATCCTGTACCAGTCGTGTTGACAGGCTGAATGATCCGAGCCCACCGCCATTAAACAGCCCTGCATCATAACCCGGATCGAGACCATTGCTCATACCGGAAATATAATTCACGGTAGTGTTCATTTTATCTGTTGACGTCTCTGCTGACAGATTGATTGTTGGGTAGTTTAAAGCAGCTGATTTAAATGCATCAGAACTTGCTCTTTTCATTGAAGTGGTGAAACTAACAGTACTGTTTGCAGTACTCTTAATAAAGAATCCCTCTCCCGGTGGAATTACGGTCCTGGATGTTTCCGGATCATAGCCATAAGTACTTGTATCTCCAACTTTTGAAACATAAATAAAATGATAACTACCATCAATCAATGAAGTATTTGCCGTGATGAAGTCAGCAATATTTAATCCACATGGATAAGGGTTCCCGATCAGGTTCCATGAATAACCACCAGAAGAAACCGGCGAGGTAACATCGGCGGCTGCAAGATTTCCGGTAAAGGTGACCGTTCCATCGTAAACAGCATTTCCGTTTCCGGTCGGGCTGGCTGATCCGCGCAAGATCTGATACCCTTTTCCTGGCGTATCGAAGGTGCCTGAAGGAGACGGATATCCATAATAAGACCAGACATCGGTACTTACAGCATAAGGGGCGAGTGCATAATGTGAGTTGGATGATTTATACCCGACAGAATTTCCAGATGCTGCTGTAAATGCTGAAATGGCTTCTCCCGTTACCGGAGGAGAGACTAAATGCCAGATATCACCTGTCATCCAACGTTCAACAACTGCAGTACCTGCACCGCTAACCGTACCTGTTGTGACTAACGACCCGGTAGCGCTGCCAGAAGCCGATTGGATGGTCAACCCACTGGCGGTATTGTTCTCCAAATTGGTAGCTGTTAAAGCGCCTGTTGATGGTATAGTCAACGTTGCTCCACTGTGGATACGAACTGCAGAAGCTAGCGAACTTCCACTACCTGGTATCGTTGCGGTGCCATCCCAGATGGATGTGTTGACGGCGGTAGTCCAGTTGGTATATTGTACATTATCAGTTGTACCTCCTACCTGGGACCAACCCTTTGTATCAGAATATATTCTGCCCAGATAAGTATTCGTAAAGGTAGCTGGATCATACGCATTTGGATCGTTTTGTTTTGCATACCACGGAGATGCTAACAACTTATAAGATTGTTGATTATTCATACTCCCCTGAACAAAATTAATACTTGCACCTGACGTAACAGTTGGATCAGTAATTGGAGCAGCTACGATTACTAATGTTTGATAGCTCGTAGTAATTTCATTAAATCGGGTATAATCAGTTTGAAACGTGCTTAAGTTACTTGCACTCCATGCAATATTTATTACAAACGGAGACCCGGTAATCGTGGGCACAATATCATACTTATTCTTAGTACCTGATTGAGTAAATGTTCCTGACAATAATGGACCGGGATTAGCTAACCAATTACCTGCAGTTGCGGAAAACGCAGCGTTGTTAAAAGAAAGCACAGCCTGACCTGAAAATATGTAAGTTCCTGCAGCCAAAGCTTTTACCTGAATATCAAATTCAAAATAATCAGCATCGCTTGGCACTCCCTGGCTACCAGTATGAGTATAATGTACT
>CAIOOC010000664.1 GCA_903859795.1 uncultured Bacteroidia bacterium | reverse complement strand
TCTAAAAAATACATTTTTTAAGTTGGTATTTATTGATTTTCCAAATAAATAATCAAGTAAAAGATTAAATAAAAGTTAATTTTTTGGTTTATGAAACTTATCCGGCATTTCTTTGATTACAATAACCTTCGAAAGTTCCTATATTGTTTAATTACTCTTATTATAATTTCCCTTTTCTACAAACCTCTTTCTGCTTCGGAATATGAGAATCCTGTAGTAAAAAATTTTTCAAAATCGGATTACAATGCAGATAATCAAAATTGGTCAGTTGCAGAGGATTCTGAGGGCGATGTCTTTTTTGCAAATAATAAAGGGTTGCTTGAGTTTAACGGAATCTCATGGAAGCTTTATCCATCTCCTAAAGGAAATATAATCCGGAGTGTAGCGGTGGACCGTGCAAACAGGATTTACTCGAGCGGATACAGAGAGCTTGGTTATTGGAAACGCAACAAATCCGGCGCATTAAAATATATTTCGCTAAAAGGATTAGCAGAAAAGAATTTCATCCCAAACGTTGAGTTTTGGAGGATAATTCCCCTCGGTAAAAAAGTTTATTTTCACTCCTTCAGGCAGATGATGATTTGGGATGGTGACCATATTTCAACTGTAAACCTGCCAACATTTTCCAATTCGATGTACCAGATCGGTGAAAAGATCATCATTGATCAGGCCGACGGGCTGTATTTCGTTGAAGATAATCAATTGATACCCTTTCTCAGGGACCCGTTCTTTAATCAAAAGCAAATCAAGTTTGTATTTCAGGACGAAAATAAAAAACTAATCATTGGGACCTTTTCAGATGGTATCTATACCTACAACGGTCTGATTTTCAATATCCTGAATCCTCAATGGAATGACTTTTTTATAAAAAACAAGGTAACTCAGGCTTCAAGGACTTCCAATGGAAATATCATAATCGGTACGCACCTTGAAGGAATCATCGCTATGGATAAATCCGGGGAGATATTATTCAGATTAAATACGCAAAATGGATTGCAAAATAACACGGTCCTGGGTATGACAATTGACAAGAACCAGAATATCTGGCAGGCACTGGACAAAGGGATAGATTTTATCACTTTTCGGGAGAAAGAGTCTTTTACCTTGCATCCTGTTAAAGATATCGGGGCTGTTTATTCTGCAGCAATTCACAATGAAAAGATCTACCTTGCTACTAATCAGGGCTTGTATTATAAGAAACTCGAGGAGACGGATTCGAATTTCAAGTTAATTCCGCAGTCAGAAGGACAGGCCTGGACCTGCAGTCTATTCAATGGAAAACTACTGGCAGGTCTGAGTAACGGAACCTTCATTGTAACTGATCAGGGATTGCAAAAAATATCCGATGTCAACGGCGTTTTTGCAATTACTCAGGATCTAAAAAAACCAGGATTTCTGCTCCAGTCAACCTATTCCGAAATTGTTTCTCTTGATTTTACAGGCAGCGAGCCACACTGGTATAAAAACCTGAAAAACTTTAACGACCTGATTCAATTTATTGAGGTGGACTTATATGGAAATGTCTGGGCCGGGCATATGCATCGTGGAGTTTACCGGTTAAAACTTTCTGAATACAGAGATGAAGTGATTCAGACAACCTATTTTGGCGAGAACTCTCCCTTTGGCAAAGACTACGGGATTCATCCCTTTAAAATTGAAGACCGGATCGTTTTTACCACCGGAGAAAAATTATTCACCTATGATGAATTAAAGGATTCAATCGTAATTTACCAGGAACTGAATAAACAACTGGGCCATTTTGCAGGCGCACACAGAGTCTTCGCTGCTCCAAACCATCATTACTGGTTTATTACACACGAATCTATTGCGCTATTCCAGATCAAAGACAACCTGGTCCATTTAATCAAATCGTACCCTTCAACCCTTTTCTCCAATCAATTGATAGAAAATTTTGAGAGTATATATCCTCTATCCGAAAACGAGGCGATTCTTTGCCTTGAAAACGGATATGCAATGCTTAATGTCAATCAACCCGAAAGTGAAACATTGATAAAGGATAAAAGACTCACCTTAAGAGAATTTCTGACAGTGGACCAACGCGGGAATATAGATACGCTATCCGCATTCCAATCGAAGTACATCTTAAAATTTAACCGCAGTAATGCCCAGATAAAGTTTTCATTCCCATTATTCACTACTGACAAAATTGTTTTTCAGTCCTATCTTGAAGGTATTGATCCGGGATGGCGACAACCGGTTTCTCTTCCTATTTTTAAGTTCGAACGTCTGCCCGAAGGTTCTTATACGTTGAAAGTTAAGGCTATTGATCCCTGGGGTATTGAAAGTAAAACCGAGGAGGTAAAACTTGTAATATTGCCCCCCTGGTATATGACCATTTGGGCAAAACTGGGTTACCTGATCATTGTTGGTTTATTACTTTGGTATTTCCGACGCCGGGTTATTGCTATCACGCGTCGCAAAGAGAACCGGAAAAGGGCCGATAAAGAGAAAGAATTGATCCGTCTGCGTAATGAGAAACTACAGGATGAGATCTCATTTAAAAGTCAGGAATTAGCAAATTCAACTATGCTGATTATTAAGAAGAACGAGTTTCTTATAGAATTAAAACGGGAGTTAAAGATCCAGAAAAACCAATTGGAATCACGCTTTCCCGATAAATACTACCTCCAGCTGGTACGGAAAATCGATGAAAATATTGCTAGTCACGACGACTGGAAAACATTCGAAACCAACTTCGAGCGGGCCCATGAAGAATTCATCATGAAGTTAAAAGCAGGCTACCCCAAACTCACGCCAAGTGATCTCAGACTTTGTGCCTACCTGCGCATGAATCTGTCTTCCAAAGAGATAGCCCCTTTACTTGGAATTTCAGTACGAGGCCTTGAGAATCACCGATACCGCTTACGCAAAAAAATGGGACTCGACGTAGATGCCAACCTTACCGAAGTGATGATGAACACGAACTAATTTGCAGTAGTTAACGAGAAGAATTTACTTCTAAAGTGCAGGAACCAATGAAACTTAATTTGCAGCTGGCTACTCGCGGCTGGCTTGTGGCAGTCATTCATGTTTTATTGGTAATCCATATTTCTGAATATCAATACATTCGCCTTATAAGTCTGCCAGCAGCTTATCAATTAATAACCAATCAATAAATTGCATTAAGGCTCGTTCATCGTAAAAAGACGGTTAAGCAGGCTCATATCGTTAACCTCCTTGCCCAATGACTCAACAGTCGATTTTGGGACATCAAAAATATCGAGCACCAATAACCCATCTACACAATCATTGAACTTTGGATCAACATTAAAAGAAACTATTTTGGCATTCAACCCCAGATATTTTTTTAGTAGCACGGGTAATCCACGATTATACTGATCTATATCACCGATAAACTTATCCAGCGAATGTAAGTCAGGGGTCATGTTTTCCAGCGCTGTATTTAAATGCTGATCCTTCGTGGTAACTTTGAAACGATTTCGCGGTTTAACAAAGGCAGCTCGTTTATAATCGAAAAAATTTGCCATTATATACCTGATTATTAATTCTTTTGATATGCCGGAATAAGTATTGCTAATACTTACGGGACCAATCAAATAGCGGTATTCAGGATTTTTCAACAAGAAATATAGGATTCCTTTCCAAAGTAAAAATAACGGTAACGGTTTTCGTTGATAATCTTTTACAATGAAGGAACGTCCAAGTTCGAGCGATTGATTCAACGTCTCCACGCAACCTTTCTTCATTTTGAAAAGACTCTGGATATAAAATCCTTTTATCCCGAACTGCTCATAAATTTCGCGACCTTTCCCAATCCGGTAACCTCCAACAATCTGCTGACCTTCGTTATCCCAGATTATCAGTTGATAGTAATACAGATCGAACTCATCGATATCTGTTGACTGATTAGTCCCCTCTCCCACTTCCCGAAAAGTAATTTCGCGAAGCCGTCCCAATTCATTCATCAAGGATGGAATTTGATTCGATGGGGCACAAAAGACCGTATAGTTTTTGATTGTAAACAGTACGTGATCCTTTCGCAAACATTCAATTTCAGCAATAATCTGATTTTCGGGAACCGGTTCGCATATCGGTTGAGGGACAGGCTGACTCTTGAGCGAATAATTGAAAAAGTGCTTAACTTCAATTCCCGAATCGAGACAATAGGTTTTTGATCGCAGATATCTTCCAAGCTGATGGATATCTGTAAATTTATCCTGCTCTTTTACAGAAATAGGGTTGCCAATCCTTATCTTGATCGTTTTCCCTTTTTTATTCATTACTTCTGATGCAAGTTTAGCTGTCCGGAGCGAGGGGTGTATCCGTCCGAGAAGATGAAACAATCTGCTGTTACTTCCATGAAAATAGATTGGAACCACAGGAACACCAGCCTTCTTGATAAAGCGTAAGGCAGAGATCAGCCATTCACGGTCGGTAATGGCCTTTGATGCATAATTGGTGGAAACTTCGCCGGCAGGGAAAAAACTTAAAACTCCACCATTGTTCAGGTGATCCAGGGCAGTCTTAATACCTCCAATGCTGGAGGCAGCTTTGGGATTATTTTCAAACGGATTTACAGCCAGAAAGAAATCTGATATAGGCTCAATTTTCTTCAATAAAAAATTTGCAATAACCTTATGATCCTGACGGGCCATTGAGAGTAATTTTATTAACAGAATGCCGTCAATACCACCGTAGGGATGGTTTGAAACGGTGATAAAACTTCCGCTGACGGGAAGTTTCTTTAAATCCTTTTCATCAAATTCAAGTGTAACATCAAGATATTTGAGGATTCCGTCTATTGATTCAATCCCCTTTTTATCACTGATATTATCATATAATTTATTTATTTTGTTAAATTGCAACAGGTGCATCAGCAATCTGGCAAAATATTCTCCTCCCAGGTATTGCATAAACGGACTTACCTTCAATAAATCCTGCGGTTTAACTAGCTTCATTTGGTCATTTATGATATTGAGTTCAAAAATAGAAAAATGGAGTTAATAAATGCGGCTTTTATTTTTTTTTGCGCTGGAAATCCCCTTTTAGGAGAGCATTAATGAACAACCCTGCTAATCGGTTGTTATAGTCCTGAACGGCACGATTCAACAAATAATGTCATTGAACATTCACACGCCGTTTAAATGTTGTACTTTAGTCCATTAATGAAAGATCAAGAAAGAAATATTATGTCAAGGTGGCTGCCCACTACGGCAAAAGAAGTTGAAGCTCTTGGATGGGATCAGCCCGATGTTATCCTGTTCTCCGGTGATGCCTATGTTGATCACCCCTCCTTTGGAGCTGCAGTAATTGGCCGGATCATGGAACGTGAAGGGTTGAGGGTTGCAATCGTCCCTCAGCCTAACTGGCAGGACGATTTGCGGGACTTTAAAAAACTGGGCAGGCCAAAGCTCTTCTTCGCTATTACTGCAGGTTGCATGGACTCAATGGTTAATCATTATACGGCGAACAAACGAAAACGTTCGAACGATGCATACACTCCGGATGGACGGCCCGGAGCCCGCCCCGATTATGCCTCGGTAGTCTATTCGAATATCCTGAAGAAAATCTATCCCGATATCCCTGTCCTTATCGGTGGGATTGAAGCCTCGCTGCGGCGTGTTACCCACTACGACTATTGGTCGGACCAGCTCAAACCATCCATCCTGGTTGACACCAATGCCGATTTGCTGATTTATGGTATGGGTGAGAAATCGATCGTGGAATTCATTCAAAAGCTAAAAACAGGCACTCCGTTTGACCAGATTACCGATGTTCCCCAGACCGCTTTTATCCGCGATGTATCGGCAACCTATGTTACTAATAAAGAATGGGAAGAACTTGAGCTAAATTCGCATGAAGCGTGTCTTAAGGAGAAAATCAACTATGCGAAGAATATCCGCCATATTGAGGAAGAATCCAATAAAATGGTGTCGCGAAAACTTATCCAGGGGTATAAAGATAAAAAAGTCATAATCAATCCTTCTTACCCTTTATTGACTACCAGTGAGTTAGATAGTTACTACACTCTTCCTTTTACCCGCACTCCCCATCCTAGGTACAAAAATAAAGGGCCTATACCTGCCTATGAGATGATTCGTCACTCTGTCAATACCCATCGGGGTTGTTTTGGTGGATGCACTTTCTGTACTATTTCGGCACACCAGGGAAAATTCATTGCTTCTCGTTCCGAAGAATCTGTCCTGGCCGAGGTTAAAGAGGTTACTCAGATGGCCGATTTCAAAGGATACATCTCAGACATCGGAGGTCCTTCGGCAAATATGTACAAAATGGAGGGTAAACATTTGGTGATGTGTCAGGCCTGTCGACGTCCATCGTGCATTTTCCCAGATGTATGTTCCAATCTCGATACAGACCACCGTGGAATGACTTCGCTTTACAGGAGGGTTTCTGCCGTACCCGGAGTAAAAAAAGCATTTGTGAGCAGTGGAATCAGGTATGATATTATTTTTCACAAGACAAGGGATGAGAAAGTAAACAAGGGAAACGAAGAGTATCTTGAGAATGTAATCGTGAATCATGTTTCCGGAAGACTGAAGGTCGCACCTGAGCACACTGCGGATAAAGTACTGAATATCATGCGAAAACCCTCATTCAGCATATTTTTTAAACTAAAAAGCTTTTTTGATAAAGTAAACGCAGCAAACGGTCTCAGACAACAATTGATCCCCTATTTTATATCTAGTCATCCCGGAAGCACCAATGCCGAGATGGCAGAACTTGCGGCCGAAACAAAGGGACTGGATTTCAAGCTGGAGCAGGTGCAGGATTTCACCCCGACTCCAATGACACTGGCAACGGTCATTTATTATTCAGGGTACCACCCCTACACTCTGGAAAAAATTAGCACTGCCCGCGAAGCGAATAAGAAACTTACGCAGCGGAAATTCTTTTTCTGGTATAAGCCAGAAAACCGGAGTGAACTGATCGGTGAACTCCGCAAAATGAACCGACCAGACCTGGAACAGAAGTTGTTTGGTAAGAAATAAATTTATGAAATTATTCCGTCAGGGATTGGACAGGGTAGAAAATCGATGCGAAGCCTGAGGGTTGGACTCGTCCCAGATTGGACGAAATAGCTGTGGAATTCGGAAATTTGTATCCTGAGGTATCAAAATATTACTTCTGAATACCCCGACTATTTCAAACAGTCTTACGCATTTTTCTCCAGATCAACCAGTTGTGCCAATAAGATTGAATTTTTATTCTTCTTCAGGATGGTGAACTCGTAATCATCAATACTTATCCTTTCGTTAAGATTAGGGATTCTTCCCAACTTTAGAATCAGGTAGCCGGCAAGAGTTTCATATTCTTCATTTACCGTCAGGGGATGAGGCAAAAGATCATTAATATCGTCAAGCGAGGCTGAGGCAAGGACGGTGTAACTTTTCTCCCCCTTTTTCTCAACGAACGGGATTTCGTTATCATACTCATCCTGAATCTCGCCGACCAGTTCCTCAAGGATATCTTCCATTGTTACAATTCCCTGCGTTCCTCCGTATTCATCAATAACAACTGCAATCTGCTGATGTTTGGACTGAAACTCTTTCAGCAGCTGGGCGATGTATTTTGTTTCGGGAACAATCAGTATTGAGCGCATTATAGAAGATATCTTGATTGCCTCATTCTTATGCAGTTTGATCAGAATATCCTTAAGATAAACCACACCGACTATATTGTCAAGCGATTCAGCATAACACGGAATCCTTGAGTAGTTCTCTTCAATAAGACGGTCGACCATACTAGGCTGAAAATCTTCAACATCGATAGCCATAACCTGGGTTCTGGGTATCATAATCTGTTTAGCAATACGTTCTGAAAATTCAAATGCATTTTTAATGATATCATAATCAGCCTGTTCGATCTCACCACTCTCCTTTCCCTGTTTAACCAGGTATTTTAGTTCGTCGCTGCTGTGTACATCCTGCCCCTGAACAGTTGATATACCGATCGATCTTAAAACGAGGTTTGCAGTACCATTTAACAAATAGATAAATGGTCGGAAAATAAAGAAGAAGAATTGAAGAGGTAAGGCAATAATCATCACCGTGCGCTGAGTACGCTGAATCGCTATCGATTTGGGAGCCAGTTCACCGAATACAATATGTAATACTGTGATAATTAAAAAAGCAACCGGTAATGCGATATGATGTGCCAACTGAGGGTCCAGCTGAACTCCCATTAAAGTCATCACTTCAAGGATCATCTTAGCCACTACAGGTTCCCCAATCCAGCCAAGGCCAAGACTTGCGAGGGTGATTCCAAGCTGAGTGGCAGCTAGATACCTGTCAAGCCTAGAGATAATATGTTTGGCTATAATTGCAAGACGATTCCCCTCCTGAACTTTAATTTCCAACTGAGAAGCTCTTATCTTGACAATTGCGAATTCAGCTGCAACAAAGAAACCGTTAAAAAAGACCAGTAAGAAGGTGATCAGTATATCTGAGAACATTCGTTTAAAATTATACTAATCCACAAATATATATAATTTGAAGATAATTAATCATTTCTTCTGACTTCCATATCGCCCAAATGGAGGTTGAGTGCCTTTACAGAAATATTGATTTCAATAATAGAAATTCCCAGTGAAGCAATCAACAAAACCAAAGCAACTCCAAACATCCATACAGCAGGCCCCTGGCTTCCTATAAAAATCAGAAACATAGTAAGAACACACAGGAAGAGACTTGACACACCGAAGATCTGCATATATTTGGTCAAATAAAGTCTCTTCCTCAGGTTGGAAATCTGTCCAAGCAGAACATCATCAGGTCTGATTTTAAATTTCTCATGAAGGGTTCGAATCAGTGTTGCATAGCTCATAAAACGGTTTGTATAGGCGAGCATGATCAGCGATATAGCAGAAAACAGCAAAGCCGGAGTTGTCAGTGTGATTGGTTCAAGCATACCGGAAGATTTTCAAATTGAACTATAACAGATTATGTTAATGGTGTGTAGAGACAAGGCACTGCCTAGTCTCTACCTAAATTCTACAAAAAAATATGTATTTACACATCACAAATCAGCACAGATTTGCGTAAGGAATCCAATTTGTCCTCCTGGGTTGGAACAAACTCCTGTCCTACAAAGCCTTTGTATCCTGAAGCAACAAGCGCCTTCATAATTGCAGGATAATAGAGCTCCTGTGTGTCATCGAGCTCATGCCTTCCGGGAACACCACCGGTATGGACGTGTCCGATATATTGGATATTCTTTTTAATTGTATCTACGATATTTCCCTCCATAATTTGCATATGATAAATGTCGTAAAGAAGCTTCATTCTGGGCGATCCCACCATTTCGCAAAGCGCGGCACCCCAGGGTGTGCTATCGCACTGATAATCGGCATGTCCGTAACTATTCAGTAATTCCATTATAATCGTTACACCATGTTTCTCAGCCAATGGCATCAATTTACGGAGACCAATAGCACAGTTTACCATACCGACGTTATCGTTTTGTCCTTCGCGGTTTCCGGAAAAACAGATCAGGTTTGGGACTCCTGCTTCGGCAGCAATTGGTATGACACGTTCAAAATCGGCAATAAGTTTCTCATGGTTTGAAATCCGGTTAAAACCTTTGGGAATACCATAATCAGTGGCATAACCAACCGCGCATTTTAACCCGTACTTTTTAACTACCGACCAATCTTTCTCCCCTAATAGCTCTACAGATTCAAGTCCCATTTCAGCACACGCCTTGGCAAAATCGTCAAGGGGTATATTCCCGTAACACCACTGACTGACAGAGTGCCGTATATTTCCCTTTAGTTTAAGATTTTCTGTAGCGGATGCTGCAAAAACATTTGATGCAGGTAACCCTGCAGCTGCTGCAACAGCTACTCCTGTTGCACTTCCGATCATTTGTCTGCGGTTCATAACAAAGGGTATAAATGTATAGATTTTAGATATTTGCATAAGTTGTACCTGGCGGCTGGCATCTGGAGACTGGTAAAAATATCCGTTAGAATGAATCACCCTGGAATCCAGAAATCGCATAACAAAACTGTCAACCTTATTTAGGGATCGTCAGCCAGTTGCTAATAGCCAGCTGCTAAATATAGCTATTTTTCATCCGATTGCAATAAGATCTAATTTATTTAGTACCGGACAAGTACAGCACCGGCTGAATAACCGCCTCCAAAAACAGTAATCCCAACCAGCGAATCGGTCGGTATCCTGGACAAATTCTGAGACAGGCAGATTCCGGTACTTGCACAACCGGTATTCCCAAGTTCCTGGATATTTGTGAGTACCTTTTTGGGTTGAATATTTAGTTGTTTGATCAGATTGGCAATAATCCGGTGATTTGCCTGATGAGGAATAATGAAATCGAGATCTTCAACATTCAGGCTGCAATTTTCAAGGGTAGTTTCAAGTGCCACACGCATAAAATTACAGGCATGCATAAAGACATCTCTTCCGTCGGGCATCTGAAGTCCCCCTTCTGCCGGCCGAAGATAAACAGCTTCAGTCCCTTTACCGATGTGCCCAAGTCCGCGGGTAAAGATGTTAAGTATTTCGCCCGGTTTGGTGCCGATAGGCTCATCCGAAACGAATAGTGCAGTTGCTCCGTCACCCCAAAGATGTCCGCTCTTTTCGCAAGTATCATTGCTGTAAAGTGTATTATGTTCAGAAGCGACAACAAGGGCCCTGGAGGCTTTTCCCATTGCAAAATAACCTTCAACGATTTCAAGCGCGTTAACAAGCGAAGAGCATGCCGATGAGATGTAGATTACCTGAGCCTCAGGAATTCCAAATTCCCGCTGTATTGTATGACCGATTGTCGCCACTGTATCGTAAGGGGAATACGAAGCACCGATTATTAAATCGACCTCTTTTATATCGAATGGTAACGATTTAAGCGCCTTTGCAACGGCCTGAACAGCCATCGTGTTTGCGTTCTCCCCCGGAGCAGCTTTGGATCGAGTCCTGATACCGGTCCTGTCAAAAATCCATTCATCATCCAATCCGTTAAGCTTTTTAAAGTGCTCATTAGGAACTCGTTGTTCAGGAATATAATGCGAAACAGTGTTGATAAACATTCTCATGATAGAAAATAAAAGTTGTATTTAACTTAAACGGATGCTTTAATGCCACAGAAAAGTATTTTTTGCCAGAGTTCAAGTGTCGTGCGGCAAGGTTTTCCAAAATTGTCAAGGATAAATTGTGTTTCAAGCCCTTTCAGAGTGGTAAGGGCAAGGGCTGCAGTATTATAATAGTCAACTACCATGAAAACTCCAGATTGGGTTCCCTCCTCAAAGATAGAGGCGAGGCACTTTATCTCATGGCTATCAATAACCTTGCGGAAATGCTCAATCTTTTCACTTCTGTTCAGAAACTCCATCCTCAATAAGCGGTCTTTCCGGATCAAATTTTCAATTGCTTTCATGTGGGTACCCATGAACCTGGCAATCTTTTTTTCGGGAGAAATTTTCATATTTGCAACCCTGCTTAGCTCCTTAAGAATCAGTTCAACCTCATTACGGATCACCTCATGATAGAGATCTTCCCTGGTCTTAAAATAGGTGTAGATTGTTCTTCTCCCAAGTCCGGATGCCCTGGCTACATCATCCATGGTAGTATTGGTAGGGCCCTGATGGGCAAAAACCATCCGGGCAACGCTTAAAATTGTATGACGTGTAGAATCTCTCAAATTAATTATTTTGCACAAAAATTGATTGCGTGTGCAAAAGTAACCCTTTTTCAATACCTCGGGCAGATTTTAAATATTGTTAACTTTTAGATTCCACCGATCAGGTTCCACCACGTTTTGTCTTTCCATTCCTTCTTGATCCCGTCATTGAATTTCACCTCATTCATAGAGAAATTGACCATGGCCAGGTCCTCCATTGAGGATTCAGCGTAGCCCGACTGGGTTTCATGTACCCTTACAGCATGTAGTTGCACGTTCTGTTCACCATTAACATGTATCGCTTTCGATATAATCTGATTGATTACGAAAAAAAACAACAGGGCATACCCTTCAGCCGAAGGTGAAACCGGTATTTCCGTAACCCTGACATTTATCGTGTATATTGCTTGTTTTACCTCTTCCAGCTCCTTGTCCCACAAGGTAAAGGCATGATCGAAGCTATGGATAAATTCAGCAACGTCGTGAAGAAGCACAAAATCCATTACCATAAAACCATTGTCAAGATGATTGGATTTTAGAAATACCTCCACTTCGTAGGAGTGACCATGGATGTTTTCACGACACCGCCGTGAAGTACAGTTACGAACGATATGGGCCCCTTCGAACCTGAATTTTTTTCTGATTATCATGCGGGAGAAATATTTAACCTACTTATTATCAACAACCAGCCTATTCAAAACCATACGGTTATTAAATTGCTGTACCACTGCTTTAAAGAGCTTTTGTTCGTTTTCAAAGCTAAACCGGCCCAACAGGTTTTCGAGTAAATAAGGATCACTTTTCCTGTTGTAAATTCCCGTGAGTTTGTCCCCTGTAAAATAAAAAGCCAGATCTCCGGTCAGAAACTGATATGAATCTTCAAGGTAATTGATAACAAATCGCTGAGATTTGGGATCAAAGAGATCGTTACCAAAAGCAACATAGGGTTTTGGATAATTCAGGTAGCCAAGAACAGTTGGCATAATATCGATTTGCTGTGCCAAAGAGTCATCTTTTCCTATCAGACTTCCATCGCCCCTAAAGAAGATAAGTGGAGCCGCATAGTAATTAACAGCTGTTTTATACTCCCTAAAATCAGACTCCGAACAATGATCTGAAGTGATTACAAAAAGGGTATTCTTATACCATGGCATTCTTGAAGCTTTTTCGAAAAACTCTTTTAATGCAAGATCGGTGTATCGGATACATTTTTGAAGCGGCATATGTTCCTCAGGAAACTGCTCCTTGTATTTTTCAGGAACTTTAAATGGGTGGTGTGATGAAACCGAAAAGATAGTAGTATAAAACGGCTCCTTCATTTTATTCATTTCGTCGGCAAAAAACTGGAAGAAAGGTTCATCCCAAATTCCCCAAACACCGTCAAAGCCTTCATCATCGGCATATTCATTCTTGCCAACATAGCGATGAAAACCGGCTATTTTTGCAAAGGCATCAAAACCCATCGATCCGTTGGGTGCGCCATGAAAAAAGGCTGTCTGATACCCTTCATGCGCAAGTATACCTGCCAGACTATTTATCTTGTTTCCAGAACGTTCAGATATAACATATGGTACTACCAGAGCGGGAATGCTTGCTGTAATAGAGGGGATTGCATCGATCGATTTCCGTCCGTTTGCAAAAGCGTTCGTGAATACAAAACTTTTATTAATCAGTGAATCAATAAATGGCGTAAACCCTCTGTAACGGCCGTTATTGAGGTTCTTATTCAACGACCCAACAAACTCCTTGCTGAAGCTTTCAAGAATAATGACTACCACATTATCATGCTTCTGCGGTTCCAACGGTTTGGGATTCCTGACGGGTGAATAGATTCGGTTCAGCTCATCATCAGAACTGAAATAATGCTTCTCCTCAAACGCCTTTTTACCCCATGTCCTTAAGATACAGAATGGAGTATTCTGAACAAGTGACATCTCCTCGGTTGAGTTTACATATTTCCCTGCATTATTCATACTTATCGGCCGCGTACTGGGCATATACCCACCGCGCATTCCTACTACGCTTAATCCGGATACAATGATCAGAGCCACAACGGATGAGACCATATATCGCCATCCCTTTCCTCCATAAACAGGCTCAGGTTTAAGTTTGGAGTAAAGACGTGCAAGTATTAAAAGGGTCACAAGCCAGATTAATGCGATATACCAGAAATCATAAAAGAATCTGGATATAAGCCTGTAATTCCCAACATCATGACTTGCAATATCAAATGCACTTGCCGTAGTACGCTTCAAAATAAAGCGATAATAAATTATATCGATATAGTTGAATGCAATTCCAAGGCCATTAAGTACCATAAAGACCCATTTTAACAACCGCTGATACCGCTGATGAAATTTGAAGGGAAAAGGGAGAAGGTAAAATAAAAAATAGATCGCATTCAGGTACAAAACAGCACTGGTGTCAAACATAACTCCACCTCGCATAATTCGTACAAAAGAGATGAAATCTACATTTGGGAACAATGACGGGTTGAACATATAAAAAAGAACCCGGGCAACAGAATACAAAAACATTACCACAATAAAACGGTAAATCAGTACAAAATATTCGTTTGCAGGGTATCTACTCTTTGAAATATTGAAAAGCTTCATCTTCTAAAAAAATTGAACCAGCGAAATTAACACCTTATTTGGTTTAAATTACTTATTTAACAATCATTAATCAGAACAAGTTTAATAAACAATAAATTTATGATTACAGAAAGTTTCCACTTCATTAAACTTATGAATCAGATTGATTGTTAAGAGGATAATAAAAAAACCGCCCCATTCAGAAAGCGGTTTTTAAGTTTTATTTCGAAACTTAATTATTCTCCAAAGCGTTCTTCGATGGCAATAATCTGCTTTGCAAGTTCTTCAGGAAGGCGAGTTCCAAAGGCAGCATATTGTTCACGTACCAGGTCGAGTTCATCTTTCCATTGTCCTTTGTCAACGGTAAGTAATTCCGGCATGTTCGCATCAACACCATCAAGACCAGCAGTATTGATTGAGCCCAGCTGGGGAACATAGCCAATTGGTGTTTCATCGGCTGCGGCAGTTTCCGAGACTCTTTCGAAGATCCATTGAAGAACGCGGATGTTGTCGCCATAACCGGGCCACAGGAATTTTCCCTGGGCGCTTTTGCGGAACCAGTTAACATTAAATATCTTAGGAAGTTTTGTCTTGTCAGGTGCATTCTCACCAATGGTCACCCAATGTCCAAAATAATCACCCATATGATAACCGCAGAATGGGAGCATTGCGAAAGGATCACGGCGTACACCAGCCTTCAACCCAATAGCAGCAGCTGTTACTTCCGATCCGACGATTGAACCCATGAATACGCCATGATTCCAGTCGAATGACTGATATACCAAAGGCACAGTACCAGGACGACGACCTCCAAACAGGATTGCCGAGATTGGTACTCCGGCCGGATTTTCCCAATCCTTGTCGATTGCAGGGCATTGGTATGCTGGAGCAGAAAAACGGGCGTTTGGATGAGCTGCGGGTTTACCACTTGCTTTATCATAAACTTCATTAGTCCATGTAATAGTTCCTTCAGGAGCATCGTAGCCGATACCTTCCCACCAGATGTCTCCATCAGGTGTGAGGCCCGTATTTGTGAATATTGTATTAGCTCTTGCAGACAACATTGCGTTGGGGTTTGTATCCATTGAAGTAAACGGTGCAACACCAAAGAAACCGGCCTCAGGATTGATTGCATAAAGCCTGCCGTCTTTCCCGAATTTCATCCATGCAATATCATCCCCGACAGTTTCAACTTTCCATCCCGGAATAGTTGGAACAAGCATTGCGAGGTTTGTTTTACCACATGCACTAGGAAATGCTGCAGCAATATATTTCTTAACTCCTTCAGGATTTGTAATCCCCATAATCAGCATATGTTCAGCAAGCCATCCCTGCCTTTTAGCCATGTTGGAGGCAATACGGAGCGCGAAGCATTTTTTCCCGAGTAATGCATTGCCGCCATATCCGCTACCATAAGAAATAATCTCATTTGTATCGGGGAAATGGCATATATACTTTTCTTCAATCGGGGCACAAGGCCATTTTGAATCCACTTGTCCCGGCTCGAGCGGGGAACCAACAGAGTGAACACAGGGAACAAATTCGCCATTCCCGAGAACATCCAGAACCGCTTTCCCCATACGTGTCATAACCTTCATGTTTACAACAACATAAGGTGAGTCGGTTAATTCAATACCAATGTGAGCGATATCAGAACCAAGTGGTCCCATACTGAACGGAATCACATACATGGTGCGACCCTTCATGCTGCCCTTAAAGAAACCTTTCAGGGTGGCCTTCATCTCAACCGGATCAGCCCAGTTGTTGGTAGGACCTGCATCTTCTTCTTTCGCTGAACAGATATAGGTTCTGTTTTCAACGCGTGCCACATCACTGGGATCGGACTGAAAATAGTAGCTGCCGGGACGCTTTTTCTCATCCAGTTTTACGGCCATTCCACTTGCCACCATTTCACCTAAAAGACGTGTGTTTTCCTCTTCGGAACCATCACACCAGTAAACTTTCTCAGGCTGACAAAGCTCTGACCATTCGTTTACCCAATTGATTAACTTCTGATTACTAGTCATTAAAATTTTTATTAAAAACGATTAAAAGAAAGGAATTCTACTTCCCTATGAAGCTTATTCTAGTTTTGTTTCATGTATTCCTTACAAGCCAGATAGATATTCTCAACAAGATCCGGGATCTTAGACTCCGGTACTGCCGAGAAAGCCAGCCTAATCAAATTTCCAAAAACAATGACACCGGTACTGTAATTATCGAGCAAAATCTTTCTGATCGCTTCAGCCTTCAGCGAATCGTTAAGCTCAATACACATAAAATAACCGGAATTAAAGGGTAGGGCAACAAAATATTCTTTGTATTTTGGGTCTTCCAACACCTTAACAATAGTCTGATATCTTGAGTTAAGGGTATTATATTTCTCCTTCTTGTCGGCCTCATATTGAGGAGAAAAATATGCATTGTATAATAGTGACTGCGAAAGGTGGCTCACGTTGGAGATATTTCCCCGCACTGCCCCGGCAGTTTTATTTTCAAGCGCTTCATATAATTCAGGAGTACCGTTTTTAATTCCATAGGTCATGAATCCTACACGGAAACCCCAAACATAATCCTCCTTTGTAGGTCCGTCAAGTTTTACTGCAAGGACTTTTTCGTCAAGTGTGCTTAACTGGTTAAAGATGGATTCAGTGTAAACGCCCTTTTCGTAAACCAAGCCAAAATAAGCATCATCGATGATTGCGACAACACTTTTGCCTTTATCAGCCTGTTTTTTAATCGCATCCACAATAGGGCCGATTTCGGTAGCAAG
>CAIOOC010000663.1 GCA_903859795.1 uncultured Bacteroidia bacterium | reverse complement strand
TCTTTATCTAACTTATCTTGTCATACATGAAACGGATTATTATTGGATTTACCTGGTTGGTTTTAATGTGGACAGCATGCAACGTATCAGCTCAGGAAAACAAAGCGAAAGTCGATTCTATTAGGATTAAAACTGGTTGGAATTTTGGCGCAATACCCACTATTACATTTGATACCGACCAGGGATTTCAATATGGAGCTGCAGTAAATTTCTATAATTACGGTGATGGCAGCGCATTTCCCAAATACAAACACTCGCTTTATTTCGAGATATCCCATTTCACCAAAGGAAGCGGGATTTACAGGTTTTATTACGATTCAGAATCACTTTTACCAGGGATCCAGATTACTACCGACATTAGCTACTTACCCGACCAGGCTTACGATTTTTATGGATTTAACGGTTATGAATCGGTTCTTAATAAAAATTGGGAAAATCAAAATAACCCTGACTACAAAACAAGGATGTTTTATAAATACCAACAAAAGCTTTTCAGGTTTAAAACCGATCTCCAGGGTAAGTTCCAGGGATCGCGTTTCGAATGGATTGCTGCATTTAATCTGCTTAATTACAAGGCCTCATCAGTTGATATAAACAGACTGAATAAAGGATTGAGCGGTGCTGACAGATTGCCTCCTGTTGAGCAACAACCGGGTCTGTATGAAAAATATATTGAATGGGGTTTGATCAGTAAGAAAGAATCCGATGGTGGATTTATTCCTGAATTCAAAGGAGGTATAGTTTATGATACACGCGACAACAAGCCAAATCCAATGAAAGGAATCTGGACTGAAGCAGTAATTGCCTGTGCTCCGGGATTCATGGGGGCTGAAAGCGGATTTACAAAGCTGTCAATCTCTCACCGTCAATATTTTACCCTTATTAGAGATGATCTTTCATTGGTATACCGGGTAAACTGGCAGCAAACCTTGAGTGGCCATGTGCCATTCTATTATGAACCAAATATAATATCATCGGTGATGACTGGTGCATCTTCAACTGGTCTTGGAGGAGCTAAAAGTTTACGTGGTGTGCGCCGTAACAGGGTTGTCGGCGATGGTTATATCCTTGGAAACATCGAATTAAGATATAAATTTGCCAGGTTCAGGATGATTAATCAGAATTTTTATATGGCAGTAAACACCTTTACCGATTTTGGACAGGTTACAAAAAAAATTGATACGTCAAACCTGAATCTTCCATCCTCGGTTATTGCATCAGATTATTTTAACAATGGTGCCGAGAAACTTCATACAAGTTATGGAGCCGGTTTACGACTGGTAATGAATTACAATTTTGTATTGGCGATGGACTATGGAATCGCGACAAATAAACAGGATGGTGATTCGGGAATATATATCGGATTGAACTACCTTTTTTGAATCCGATTATTTACTCAAGACCTATGCGGCCTCCATGAATTAGCCCTTACAAGGAAGGATAAATAAAATTCCTTAGGATTAAGCTTGACTAATGTAACTCAATTAAAATTCGTTAATCAAAATATATTCAGATGAAGACAGCAATAGTGGCAGGTGCGATCGGACTTATCGGTAAGGAGCTGGTAAAAAAGCTTATTCATTGTAATCAGTACCGGACGATTTACACCATATCAAGAACTGAGACAGGAATTATTCACGAGAAAGTCAAAACGCTGATTGTGAATTTTGATATTCTTAGCCACCTAAACATTGCAGAAAGCATTGACGATGCGTTCTGTACCCTTGGAACCACTATGAAACAGGCGGGGAGCAAGGAACAATTCAAAAAAGTAGATTATCAGTACGTCCTTGAATTCGCAGGCTTAGCAAGGCGCTGTGGTGCCACTAGGTTTGTGACAATTAGCTCAATGGGTGCTGCACTCAAATCACCGGCCTTCTATAATAGGGTAAAAGGAATGACCGAAGAAGCCTTGAAAGGAGTCGGATTCAGTCAATTGTTTATCCTTCGCCCATCATTACTGTTGGGAAAAAGAAACGAGCCAAGGATAGCAGAATATATATCAGGATTTGTGATGAAAGCCTTAAATTTCATGATTCCAGCAAATTACAGGGCTATAGGTGCCGATAAAGTAGCGGAATATATGGTTAAGATGGCTCTCAACTCTACTGAAGGTATTAAAATTATAGAATCCGGGGAAATTCAAAACGGATGACTAAAACCCACCAAACTCATTATTACCAATTTCATCCAAATATATTGAGATTAACTTACATAAATTTAG
>CAIOOC010000662.1 GCA_903859795.1 uncultured Bacteroidia bacterium | reverse complement strand
TTTTTCCATTAAGAATTGGTTTGATATTTGCTAAAAATGCCAAATGGAAGTGCTTTGCCGATGTAAAGAAGGACTTTTATATGGTCGATAGCATTGGTAACCAGAGATATGTATTTAATATAAAGGGGAATAATTACTGGTTGATAGTTGTAATCCAGATTATGCAAGGGTACATTTATATTCGGTTTGTAGGGACACATAAGGATTATGATAAGATAGACTGTCAAACAATTTAATACCAGATAAGCTATGGAAAAGATTATAACAGAAGCTATTTACACTACTGCACTAGAAAGAATCGAGGAGCTTTTACCACTGGTTTCAGATGAAACGGCGACATATGACAGGAAAGCAATTGAACTGAAAATAATGTCTGATATTGTAATTGAGTACGAGGAGTCACATTTTCCTATTGGTAATCCGTCACTGGCTGAAGTCGTGAAAATGAGGTTGGAACAGGAGTCAATGACACAACGTACATTTGCAAAGAAAATTGGTGTTTCCCCCTCACGCGTGAGTGAGTATCTTTCCGGGAAAAGCGAACCCACGTTAAAAATAGCCCGAAATATCAGTAAAATTCTCAATATTGAGCCATCAATAATTCTTGGAATATAAACTAATGTCAATGAAATTAAATCGGGCTTTACTGGTATTGGTTTGCGCATGCCTCTATTCCTGTGCCCGGGAGAATAAGGATGATTCGCTGAACTATATAAATTCCTATATTGGTTCAACTGGGGCCACTGATTCTGACTATGGCGGAACAATTCCAGCAGTGGCACCGCCTTTTGCAATGACCCAATGGGTAGCTATGACACGCGAGAATTTTATCAGTAACAATCCATATAATTACAGAGATACCACAATTATTGGGTTTCTTGGGACACATCAACCTGCCATCTGGATGGGCGACTACGGTTTTATCTCCTTCCTTCCATCCTCAGGTGCCATTAAGATAGCTCCAACAGAAAGAGCCCTGAAATTTCTACATAAGGGCGAAAAAGCGACACCATATTCCTATTCTGTTGAGATGCAGAATAAAGCAGGAGGTATAATCAGAACAGAAATGGCCTCATCGCAGCGGTGTGCGATTTTTAATATTAGATTTCCGGAAGGGGCCGACAATCATCTGTTTATTGAGGCAAGCCGTAAGATTTCTGAAAAAAGGGAGTTCGAAGGTTTTGTCAAAATTCTCCCTGAAAGTAACGAGATTATTGGTTATAATTCTGATCGTCATTCATTTATGCTTGGTCCTGACATCCCAAATTTCAAGGGATATTTTGTAATTCAAATCTCCAAACCTTTTACAAAATCGGGAGTCTGGAAAAATAACGAGCTATTTGACAATACGCTGGAACTTAAGGCAGATCATCTTGGTGCTTTTGTCTATTTTGACACCAAAAAGGATGAGACGGTTCAGGTTAAAATTGCAACCTCCTTTATAAGCATAGATCAGGCGCGGCAGAATCTAAAAAATGAGATCCCGGATTGGAATTTCAAAAAGGTAGTTCAGCAAAATCGTGAAGAATGGAAAAAATATCTTGACCGTATAAACGTTGAAGGTGGAACTGAGGATCAGAAAATCTGTTTTTACACTGCCGTTTACCGGACACTTCAATATCCTCGTATTTTCTCAGAATATGGCCATTATTACAGCGCCTTTGACGATAAAATTCATGCAGGGGTAAGCTACAATGACTATTCACTTTGGGACACCTTCCGGGCAGAACACCCCTGGATTACGCTGATAGCCCCTGAACGTGTGAATCCGATGATCCAGACACTACTACAAATGTACGACGAAGGGGGGTGGATGCCTAAATGGCCTAATCCGACCTATACCAACATCATGATCGGGACTCACTCAGACGCTGTAGTCGCAGATGCATTTGTGAAAAATTTCAGGGGTTACGACCTGAATAAAGCCTATGCTGCCGTTTATAAAAATGCAATGACTCCTCCAGATAACGACACGATCATGAGGTGGGCCGATCGTGAAGAGACAAAACTCTATGAAGCCAGGGGTGGCTTAACGTATTATAAAAGATTGGGTTATGTTCCTGCCGATAAAACTGCTGAATCGGTTTCACGTACGCTGGAATTTGCCTATGATGATTATTGCGTGGCACAGATAGCCAAAGGGCTTGGTAAAACCGGGGATTACAACTATTTTATGAGTCGCAGTAAAAACTACAGGAATGTTTTCAATCCTGAGACTGGCTTTATGGCTGCAAGAAATTCCAATGGCGCATTTCTGAAGCAGATCCAAAAGAGAATTGACGAGTCAAATCAGGAAGTTGAAGAGGGAATCACAGAAGGTGGTAAATGGACCTATCTGTTTTGTGCCATGCAGGATGTTTACGGGCTTATCAGGTTGATGGGTGGAAATGAGAAATTTACATACATGCTGGATCAGAATTTTGATGGCGGACATTTTCAGCACAGAAACGAACCTGGACACCATTTTATTTATTTGTATAATTATGCAGGTCAGCCCTGGAAAGCACAGGAGAAAATATGGGAACATACTCCATTGAATTATAAGAATGCGCCCAATGGGTTATCCGGAAACGACGATTGCGGACAGATGTCTGCATGGCTGATTTTTAGCAGCATGGGTTTTTATCCTGTTTGCCCGGGAAGTGGCGAATATGTGATCGGATCTCCGATGTTTTCTAAAATCACACTGAACCTTCCGGCACCTTACAACAAAAAAGTTACCATAAGTGCTCCGGGAGTTGCGAAGGGGATGAAATATATCAAATCATTGAGAATGGATGGGAAACCAATTACCAAACCTTTTATTCGTCATGATGATTTGGTAAAGTGTGATGAACTTGTCTTTGAAATGTCCGAAACACCCTGTGACTGGGGAAAATAGATTAATTTTTATGAAAACCTTAACACGACTGATAGCCTGCTTCATTTTGATTCCAATACTACCCTATGTTTCGGGCGGGCAGGAAAAAACTGACCGAAAAAATAGCCCGGATCATTCAGTCTTTTTTTCACTTGCAGGAGAGAAATTAACATCTGAAAACCTTGTCAATACCGGGATAAAATTAAATTCGCCACTGCTGCAGCTGAGCCTTACAAATTCGAAACCATCCAAGGGAGTAATCTACTTACTTACGGAAGGTACACCAAACCTTTTGAACACCGGAGCTAAAAGCGAAATGTTGATCAGGTTTCTGGTCGGCGAAGGCTTTGACGTGGCGAACCTCAAATATATCGGTGGCTCTGAATTAACCAATGCCTGCCTTACAATGAGTGATGTGTTAAAGGCATACAGGCTGCTCCGTAAAGAAGGAAAGAAAATGGGTTTGTGTGGTGGCCATTATGGTATCATGGGTATTTCCTCAGGTTGCCGGATTGCAGCCAAAGCCCAAAGGATACTTGACGATAATGAACAGCCGGATGAGCTTATCCTGATTGATCCTTCAAAATTTGACAGTACTGTCCCGGGCACAGTTTTTCCGGCATATCAGCCACCCTTCAGCCCAAAGTCAAGATTGCTTTGCATCTTTTCTGAAAACAAAAATAAAGAGTTGATCAAAAGTGCCCGCGAATATACAAAAACCTGGATAGGATATGACGGGGAAGCCAACTTTAGTCTGGTTACCGATAGTATTAAGTCATCGACAGCTGCAAAAGATCTGAATCTTTGGAGTACTGAATTAGCTGACGGTCTGAGGGCTTTTTTTGCAGATAAGGCCAAAAAGACGACCTCAGCTTTCAATCCTGCCGCTTCTCCTGTTGCCGGTTACAGCCTTGACCGTCATGCAGAAAAGCTGGCGCTGGTTGCCAGGGAAAAGTTTGATCTGGTCATGATCGGAAATTCGATTACAAATAATTTTGAAAAACCCGAATATCAATCGGTATGGCAACAGTTTTTCGAACCCAGAAAAGCGTTAAATCTAGGATATTCGGGATACCGTACCGAGAATCTGCTTTGGAATATTCAGAACGGAGAACTCGAGGGTCAATCACCAAAAGTGATTATCGTGGAAATCGGGACAAACAATGTCGATGAAAAGAATTATCCCACTCGACATACTGCAGGCCAACTTGCCGGAGGAATTGAAGCCATCGTTAAACTATTGCGCAAAAAATGTCCTGATTCAAAGATAGTTGTGATGCGTTGTTTCCCGGGATGTTATGGCGGACCGAATCCGACTTCGCATCGTGCGATTCTCGAACGCGCTTCCGACCTGGTTTCAAAGCTTGCTGACCAGAAACATGTTTTTTATTGTGATGTAAATCATGTGTTTCTAAATATGGACGGATCGATCAGCCACGATATGATGCCCGATTGGTTACATCCGAGTCCTGAGGGGGCAAAACGCTGGGCGCAGGCGATGGAACCCTTGCTTTCAGAATTGATGGGTGACAGGTCACTTGATACTGAAATTCCAACAAATTCAGCAATCGTTCCTGCCTCAAAGCTTGAGGAGGATAGTTACGATTGGTTTGGTCGTCATGCTGAGATTTTGCAGATTAAAGACTCTCTCAACCCTGAAATAGTTCTGATTGGCAACTCAATCACCCATTTCTGGGGCGGTGAGCCACATGTCAGAAATGCTGACGGTAGTCTTAGAATTCCCAATGGACCTAAAACCTGGGCATCACTATTTGGAAATCACCGGGTATTAAATCTTGGCTTTGGCTGGGACCGCACTCAAAATGTACTGTGGCGTCTCGACAATGGAGAACTTGACGGACTTCATCCGAATATAGTTGTTATCGATATCGGGACAAATAATACGAGCCAAACCTCCAATGCCAGGATGAACAGCGCGGAGGAGATTGTTGAAGGAATCCGGACAGTATGTCAGAGAGTCCGGTCAAAAGTCCCCGGGACAAAAATCATCCTGATGGCTGTTTTCCCGCGTGAACAAAAAGCTGATAATCCCCGGAGGATTCTGATCAATGAGATCAATCGCCGGCTTGAAATGTTTGCCAGCAAGGAACGAATAACGTTGGTCGATATCGGTCCGAAAATGCTTTCGCCTGATGGGACAATTTCAAAGGAGAAAATGGGTGATTTCTGCCATCCCACTGAAAAGGGGTATCAGATTTGGGCAGATGGGATCAGGTCCCTGCTTGAAGAACCGTATCGTTCTTTTTAATTCTCTTGAATTGGTTAGTAATCATTGGAAAACAGATGCAAAAATGTAATTTAGAATTTTTTCCATGTCAATCAAAAATATTTTTTTGCCACCAAAGCACCAATCCGGCCGGTCGGCGGACACCAAAGGTTAAATCAATAAGACATTCTTTGGTACATTTTGGGTTCACTAACGGAATTGACAAAGGAAGAAGTTATTGATTGGAGATCTCAATTTGCGACCTCTAATTCTGGTAACTAATTATACTTTTTGAAGTCACAATTTGTGACCTCAAGTTGGGGTTGTACTAATTTTTGAGGTTGATTTGAAGGTATTGTATTTTGCGATACCTTCGAAAAACGTCTTGAATTATCCTGGTAATTGAAAATATTAAACGTTTTCCTCATGATTTTATGTCTCAACTTAGCACTGAAGAATTCGAAATCTTGTAATTCCAAATTGGAATATCAAGATGGGGAGGGACTCGGAGTCTTCTATACGCATTTACATAACAAGGAGTTGCAATGTTATCAGGGATTTAAAAGTTTGATTTATGAACATTAAAGTTTTATCCGTAATGCTGATTCTTTTCATCAGTTCAGATTATTTTGGCTTTGCCCAGCAACAGATTGTAATTGATCCGTCAGCTGACGGACGTGTGTTTGAAGGGATCGGCGCCCTGAGTGCTGGAGCTTCAACCCGGCTTCTTATCGATTATCCTGAACCATACAGGAGCCAGGTTCTCGATTTCCTGTTTAAACCAAAATTCGGGGCAAGCCTTCAGCATCTGAAGGTTGAGATCGGTGGTGATGCCAATTCCACCTGTGGCACGGAACCCAGTCATGCCCGGACACGTGAAGAGTTTGATCACCCTAAATCCGAATATTTCGACAGGGGTTATGAGTGGTGGCTGATGAAAGAGGCTAAAAAGCGTAATCCCACCATATATCTCGATTGCCTTGAATGGGGTGCACCCGGGTGGATCGGTGACGGGAAATACTATTCCCAGGATAATATCAATTATATCATTGCCTTTTTAACAGGAGCCAGGAATTATCACAACCTTAAGATTGACTATACCGGGATCTGGAATGAACGAATGTATGACATCGAATTTATTAAAAATCTTCGAAAAGCATTGAATAACAATGGATTGAACGACGTAAAACTGATTGCAGCCGATCTGTGCTGCCATCAGCAATGGCAGATTGCTGATGATATGAAAAAGGACGATGCACTCAGGCGATCTGTTGATGTGATTGGTGACCATTATACCGAACGGGACAGAGCCTACGACAGCAGCGATAATGCCAAAAGTTTTGGAATCCCGGTATGGAATAACGAAGGTGGACCCTGGAAGGGTGACTGGAGCGGTTTTGAGTACCTTGCAAAAATGTATAACAGGGATTATATCGAAGGGCGAATGACCAAAAACATCACCTGGAGCCTGATCACTTCCTATTTTAATAACCTTTCACTTCCAAACTCCGGACTCATGACTGCCAACTCACCTTGGTCGGGTTATTATGAAGTCGAACCGGCAATCTGGTCTGTTGCACATACCACGCAGTTTGCCGAACCCGGATGGAAATATGTCGATTCCGCTTGCGGGTACCTGGATCAGAAAGGAAGCTATGTCACTTTGGTTTCACCTTCAGGCAGGAACGACTTTAGCATCGTAGCTGAGACGATAGATTCCGATAAACCGCAG
>CAIOOC010000661.1 GCA_903859795.1 uncultured Bacteroidia bacterium | reverse complement strand
GGGAGCGTTGAACATGAAGGTGAATACTTCACGCGTGAAGAAATTGCGGCCATTAAACCGAACCAAATGTTAGACGAGAAAGTTTTAACAAAAGTAAATAAATCACTTGAGCACATAAATTGCGCTCAACAATAATTCAAATTTTGGAGACAACTACCCATGTCAATTACTAATTTTATTCCAACTGTATGGTCCGGAAATATTCTTTTCAGACTTTACAAAGCTTATGTTTTTGCTAATCTAGCTAACCGTGATTATGAAGGGGAAATTAAAAATTTCGGTGACGTTGTAAAAATTACCCAGATCGGTAAAGTAACTGTCCGCGATTATACCAGGAACGTTGATCTTGTAAGCCCTGATGAATTATCTGATGCTCAGAGAGAGCTCAAAATTGACCAGGCTAAATATTTCAACTTCCAGGTTGATGACGTTGACAAAGCCCAGGTTAAACCTCAGCTTATTCAGGGAGCCTCACAGGAAGCTTCTATGGCTATGGCTGATGTAGTTGATCAGTACCTTGCCGGTTTAATTACTGACGCTAGCCTCAGGCCTTACCTGAACGCTGCTGTAGCAACTAATTCATTGAACATTCAGGATATTATCGTTGAAATAGGAAAGCAGATGGATAATAACAACATCCCTAAAGCTAACCGTTTCATGGTAGTTCCCCCATGGTTCTCTGCTAAGTTGACAACTGCAAGATTGCATCAGTTAACTGTTGATTCGAGCCTTTACTCAACTGGTTTCTTAACCAATGCATTAGGTTTCAATTTCTATCAGTCCAATAACGTTCTTAACGACGGCACCAATTATCAGATCGCAGCTGGCGTTTTGAATAAATCGTACACCTTCGCCGATCAGATCCTCGAGCTCGTTGCTTACAGACCTGAAAAGAGATTTGCAGATGCAATGAAAGGTTTGCACGTGTACGGTGGCAAGTTGTTAAGACCTGATATGACCGCTTGCGTGGATTTATCCGAAGCAGCTGAATCTTAATCAGTACTTTTTTTACCGGGCTCTCTAATGGGAGCCCAGATTTTTACAATTGAAATTTTTTGATAATTATTTTTAGGAGTTTTCCCCATGGCAGTAACAGCACTTACTTCCGTAGCAGTCGTTAAAAATATCGGCTCCATTATAACCGAATCAGGCGCAACCGCTATCAATGCGGCCAACACCTGTACCGCTAAGTTTCCCAAAGAAGATAAGCTGGCTATTCTTGTTAACAACACTTATGCAGGCGCAAAGAAAGTTACTTTCTCGAAAGGTGATTTCTTAGCAGCTGGCCAGGGTGATCTTGTTGCAAGCATTGCTCAGAACGACACACAGCTTTTCATACTAACCTCAGACCGTTTCAAAAAAGCAGATGGAACTATTTCCATGTCTTTTGAAGCTGGCATGACTGGTTTTGTTGAAGCTATTGCCCTCCCCTAACAGGAAGCAGTAACCAGGAACCAAGCCCTCTCTCTACACACCTGGGGAGAGGGTTTATTTAAAAACTTGATTATTCACTATCGGGAAAAGCAGTATGCCACTTGTAAGATGTCCACATTGTAATTTAGTT
>CAIOOC010000660.1 GCA_903859795.1 uncultured Bacteroidia bacterium | reverse complement strand
GTTCATGTCCCGAACAGTCACCCGCTCACTTTTTAAATCTTGTATATTTATTCACTCATAAATTTAAAATTCAGAGCGCCGAAATTATCCGGTTTGGATTTATCCGCTTTGGAAACGGTTCCTTTCAACTTTCCGTCTTTGGTCGTAACAACCTTGATCTCACGCCACGAAAAGGCTCCCTTTTCATAATCGAAAGTCTCGCCATCGTCGTCGTACAACTTATAATTCGATCCCTTCTTTCCGTAAAAACGGATGATCAGGTTGTTCTTTGTGCCTGACGTGAGTGATATATGATCAGGTTCAAACATCGGGATAATTCCGCCATCTCTAACATACACAGGTATTTGATCTAATCCGGGAGTAACATTGATTATTTCACCTTCTCCGGCAAACTTTCCGGAATAGAAATCATACCACTTACCTTTGGGGAGGACCACTTTTCGCTCAGTTTCACCGGTAAAAAGAGGTGCTATAAGCAAATTGTCACCAACCATAAACTGATCCTTCATCTCCTTTCGTGTCGCCTGGGCATAGGGATTATCGGTTGAGTTCAACTTCCCCTCCACTTTATCGGCTACAGCAGTGAATCCGTCAATCAGGTTCATAGCACGCATTGGTGGTCTTCCATAAAAGGCATACTCCGCAAAACATGTATAAATATACGGAATCAATTGCATCCGCAGATTTGCCACATCTGCTACCTGTTTTTCAACTTCAGGGAAAGACCAGGGCTTGGTTCCGTCCGACCAGGCATTGAGCATCGCCAATGGTGAAAAGCAGACCGTTTGCATCCTGCGTAACCACTCCTCGGCAGTGGCTGAGCCCCGTACTTCAGGTGTCCAAAGAACGCCGATAAAGGAGCTGTTGATCAATGCGGTAATAAAATCCCTGTGACTGTAATAATCGTTATAAATCACAAATGGGAACGAGGCCCCGCCGGCGTTCGATGCCCTTACCAATCCATAGGTTCGTTTGTTTTGTTCCCGGTAGAGCCGGGTGGTCATCTTCTGCATCATGACTCCATAAAGCTGGCGCATCTGTTCAGCCGGAATCCTGGACGGAAACAATGCAACATCGGGCCAGAGCCAACTGTCGAAACCATCATTTTCATCCATCTTAAAACCGCTGACCCCGATATCAAGCTGGTGCTTTTTCAGGTGATCGCCAATAATGGTATTCACTTCCGGCAGTCCGTAATCGGGAATATAACCGCTCCACACCGTATGGGAAGCAGTAAAAGGCTTGAGTTTTTTGATGAGTTCCGATTCAGAAGAGATATATGGATTCATCCAAAGATTTGTCTGTATGCCGTTATCTTTCAGCCGGGATACAAATTTAGCAGGATCAGGAAACCGACCCTTGTCCCATTCATACGTGCAGGGATATGATTTGCTTTGCCACCCGGGTTCAAGTCCGATTACTGACAATGGGAATTGGTGCTTTTTAAACTCTTTCACTTCATTTAATACCAGGCTGTCACTATACAAAGTAGGGGTGCGGTGCCAAAACCCCAGTCCCCATATTGGAGGAAGACATCCACCACCATTGTACAGATTAAACCGGCTAACAGCATCCAGTGTGGTTGGGCCCCCAAAAACAATGATCTCAACCCCTTCGGCAGGAACCAGCACAGAAACATTGTCGGAATAGGGTTGAGCAGTCCAGTTTTTATCAGTATTCCGGTCTTTAGGATCCATCGGAACCTTGCTCTCTTTAAGAACTGCAGTTCCTGCCCAGACATCGATATAACGGGCTGAATTAATAAACACTCCGTAGCCTTTCGAGGAGACATAAAACGGAACCGGAGCGTGGTTCCGTCCATTATCCTGACCTCCATAATGATCCATGTGAAGACGAAGAATTCTTCCGCGCTGTTCAACTGTTTTGAAATTCAGCCCTAGACCAAAGATCTGCTCACCAACCTCAAGGGGAAACTGAAGATATGTCTTTCCATCAAAAACAGTCACCTTAATCTCATTCTCTGCAAGCGGAAATCCAACGTCCCCCAATTGGTCGATGGCATCCAGTTTTGGCTTTACCCCTGAAACGCTTGTAAAATTGACCGGCTCGGGGCGGCCGGCAGTGGCAATCCATACACCCGATGCAAGTCTATTCCAGTGCAGAGTTTGTTCCTGCGCAAATAACTGATTAAAAAGAGGCAGTAAACAGAGCACCATTAAGGATAAGTGCCATCTGTCCAAAGTTTGTACATTCTTCATCTGGACCTATTTAGGTAGTTTATATCACAAAATAGCCATGATTAAGATATCACCATTCAGGAATGAGAATATATTAACATGGCTATTTGCTAAGCTGATCAGTTGTCTGACCGATTCCTGTTAAATCAAAGGAACGAATTAATCAGACATAAAATTACGATTATTCCTGATTTAATAATTTGATTCTTTTAAGATTCTTCCTTCTCCTGAATTTCAATCGAATTACATAATCGAGGTAATATAATGCCGGAACAAAGATCAGGGTAAGGAAAGTGGCAAAACTTAATCCGAAGATAATTGTCCAGGCTAACGGGCCCCAGAAAGCAACATTATCACCGCCAAAATAGATATGAGGATTCAATTCGGTAAACAAAGTCACAAAATTGATATTCATTCCCACCGCCAAAGGAACCAGTCCGAGCATTGTTGCAGTAGCCGTTAAAACAACCGGAGTGATACGGGTTCTGCCTGCCATAATAATAGCCTGCCTTGTTTTTAAACCCTTTTTCATCATTACATCACAGAACTCAACGATCAGAATCCCGTTTCGGACAACAATTCCTCCCAGTGCCACAATCCCAAGCCCGGTCATCATAATTACAAGATCCATACGGAATATGATAACACCAAGCAATACTCCGATGATACTAAAAATTACCTCGCTTAAAATGATGATTGTTTTACTGATTGATCCAAACTGGGTAATCAGGATGAAGAAGATAATGCCCAATGCAATAATCATTGCTTTCATCAGGAACGCAGATGTCTCGTTCTGATCTTCCTGCTCGCCGGTGAGTTTAAATTCGGTACCTTCATGTTTGCTAAACTTTGCAGCCTCTATCTTGATTTTCGGTACGATATCATTAGCTGAATAACCGGAAATGAGGTTCGAGAATACGGTGATTACCCTTTTTTGATTCAATCTTTTGATGCCGGCATACGAAGTGGAATAATTGATCTTCGCAACGGTGGATAAAGGAATACTCCTTAACTGCCCACTGTTCATATCGCGGTAGGTTATCTGCAAATTAATCAATGAATTGATATTATCGCGGGTAATTTTACGACATCGCAGTGTTATAGGGTACTCGTCTTCGTCCTGTTTAAATTTCGAAACTTCCTTGCCAAAAAGTGCGGTACGAATTTCCAGACCGATTTGCCCTGTTGAAACACCCTGTCGCAACGCCCGATCACGGTCAATTTCGATAATAATTTCGGGTGAGTTCATTTCGAAGTCGGTCTTTAACTCTTCAATTCCGGGAATCCTCAATGAATCAAGATGATCGCGGAAGGAATAGGCATCGGCGACCAGGTTTTCCAGATTCTGACTCGTCACCTCAATATTGATTGGTTTTCCTGTTGGAGGACCATTGCCGTTCTTCCCGACAGTAATTTCAGTGCCAGGAATATGACCGACTCCCGAGCGGATCATTTCCATATATTTTGTGGTGGAAATTCCAGTCGTCCTTAATTTATTCTCAATGAAGTTAACCGAAATCTTACCCTTGTTAAATGGTTTGCCGGTCGTAGTAAATCCCTGCTCCTCTGCGCCAATTGTAACATTCGAAATGATCGATTCAACATCGCGATTATTTTTCCCAAGGGTTTCATAGACCCGTTTTTCAGCGATCTGAACAACACTGTCTGTTACTACCTGGTCAGTCCCACCGGGCATTTTTACATAGACATATACGTTATTCGGATCATTATTCGGGAAAAACAATACTGTTGGTTTCACAATACCTGTTAGGAAAATGGTAAAGAAAAACAGGGCAATCATCCCAAGTAACATCCAGACAGCACGGTTTCCCCTGAGTACCCAACCAATCGAACGCTCGTAAATATCCATCAGCTTTGGCCAGAAACTTTCCTGAAAACTTTTGATCCAAAAGCGTATCGCATACTCATATGCAACCACCAGAAGAATTGCCATCATCAGAAAATTCGCAAGACCAAACATCTTAGTGGCATAGAAAAGCAGTGCAAATCCAAAAACAACCAGCAGAAATTTCCTTGTTTTCCTCCACTCTTTTTTCGTATCCTTTTCGAAATCATATTCATGCTGCATAAATGAAACGGCAAATACGGGATTGAAGATATAGGCTACAAAAAGTGAGGCAAACAATGTGATAATCAAAGTTACAGGGAGATAATGCATAAACTGTCCAACAATGCCGGGCCAGAATGCCAGAGGGAAGAATGGAGCCAGCGTGGTTAATGTTCCGGACAGGATAGGCATAAAGACCTCCCCGGCCGCCATCTTCGCAGCGACCTTGATATCAGGATTATGCCGGTGAAGCCGGTGTGTATTCTCTATAACCACAATGGCATCGTCAACCACAATTCCAAGGGCAAAGATAAATCCGAACATCACAATCATATTCATTGTAAATCCTATTCCTGGTAGGACGAGATAAGCTACCGCCATGGAGAGAGGAACCGACAGACCTACGAAAAACGAGTTGGTAAAGCCCATGAAAAACATCAGAACGATCGTCACGAGGATAAATCCGATGATAATCGTGTTGTTAAGCTCTTCAAGGGTATTGCGCGTAAACCGGCTCTGATCGCCTGTTACGGTAAGGGTAAGATCAGATGGAAAATCCTTTCCTGTAAGCTCATTATCAATAATATCCTTGATATGGTCCGAGGCGTCCAAAAGATTGGCTCCACTCTTTTTAATTACGTTTAATGTGATAACATTCTTCCCGTCAAGTCGGGCAAAACTCTCCTGTTCCTTAAAGTCGTCCTTGATTTCGGCAAGGTCACTAAGTTTTATATAAGCTCCGCCCGAAGAGTGAACAACGATATCCCTTAATACCCCGACTGTCTGAAACTGCCCCTTCAGACGAACCGTATTTTTTGTTCCGTTTGTATTGATCGTACCTCCGGAAATCGTAATATTTTCACCCGCCACGGCCCGCTCAATATCACTGAAGGTCACTTTTGCCGCCTGCATCTTGAATATGTCGGCTTCGATCTGGATCTCACGTTCGAGGGCACCAACAATGTCGACACGTGTGATTTCCTTCACCCCTTCAAATTTATCCTGGGCCAAATCGGCGTATTTTTTGAGTTTATCAAGGCTGTAATTACCCGAAATGTTTATATACATTACAGGAAATTCCGAAATATCAATATCCAGAACCTGAGGCTGATCCGGTAAATCGTTTGGAAGATCGGTTTTCGATTTATCGACAGCATCGCGAACACGCTGCTTTGCATCCGGAATAGAGATGTTAGGATCGAATTCCACAATAATGGAAGAGAAGTCAGGAACCGAGTTGCTCGTAATTTTCTTCACATCCGAAATCGATTTTAACTGCTTCTCAATCGGACGGGTTACCAGGTTCTCAATATCCTCAGGGGAAGTTCCCGGATAAGGGGTATTCACAACGATATATGGAATTACAACCTGCGGAAACTGCTCCTTGGGAATAAAAACGTAATTCATGAGTCCTAAAATCGATATCAAAAACGCAAGTACATAAATACTCGTTTTGTTATCTATAGCCCAACTCGTTGGGAGAAACTCTTTTATTTTATGTTTATCTATTGACATAACTAAATATTAATCCGGTTAAAAGGTGATTTGAGCGCCTTCGCTGAGGCTTTGGAAACCAGCGGTAATCAACTTGTCTCCTTCTGCGAGTCCTTCCAGGACCTCAGCAGTTCCGTTGTAATCCATGCCAGGTTTAACCAACCGGCGAGTGGCAATCGAGAGATTATTTTTCTGCACTGCCACATACACAAACTTTCCATCCTTGTTGCTCTGGATAAAATTTACAGGAATGCAAAATGCTTTTTCGTTAGTATAATCTTTGATTTTTACATAAGCAATCATATTGGCACGCAGTTTAACCTCACTGGTTTGCAATTTACATTCAACCTGGAAAGTACGATTTTGCGGATCGATAAAATTACTCGCAAAGTAAAGACTGCTCTCTATCTCTTTTCCAAGATCAGGGAAACGAACAATCACCTTATTCCCGTTTTGAATCCTCAAAGCATAGTTTTCTGAAACATCTGCTTTTATTTTCGCAATACTCATATTAATCACCCTGATAGCCGATGTTGGAGCTCCCGGAGAAGCCATCTGACCTACTTTTAATGGTACGCTTTCGACGGTTCCGCTAATCGGAGAAACAATCCTGGCCATGTCAATCTGACCCTGGAGAGTTTTAATTTTGTTCTCAAGGGCCTCCTTGTTCGTTTTAGCCTGAAGGAACTGAATTTCACTTCCTATATTTTTATCCCAGAGTGCTTTCTGTTTTACGAAAAGACTGCTTACAAGATCATATTGTGTTTTTACTTCATCAAGCGATTGTTTTAAAACAGTTGCGTCGAGTTCTGCCAAAACCTGACCCTTCTTCACATTTGTCCCTTCTGTTACATAAACTGCAGTAACAATTCCATTGATCTGCGGGCTCACTGCAACATTCTGGTCACCATCCACAACGCCTTGAACTTCAACATAATGATTAAAAACACATCCTGAGACTGGTTGAATTTTTACAGGAATCGCTTTCACCTCTTTTGGATCTCCGCCTGGATTGATCTCAGCCTCCAGTTTTGAAATCTTTGCAGTCAACTCCTCATGCTGCGTTTTTAATTTTGTCAATTCGCCCTGTTTATCGGATGTACTGCCACATGAACTCAGGATGGCTGCGATAGCCAGGGTGTAAATAATGTTTTTCATATTATGCTTATTTTAAGATTTTCTGATTGATATTAAATAACTTTTCCAGTTTAGTCCGGGCACCGACCACATCATAAATACCCTGATAGTAATTTGTTAAATTGTTAAGATATTGATTCTGAACGGTCATCAGGTCCATACTCGATGAGATACCCTGTTTATACTTTTCAAGAGTACGCTGATAGATGTTATCCGATAACTCCTTGCTTTTCTTCTGAATCTGGAATTTTTCAAGCTTTGTGCGCAAATCGTTTTGGTACTGAAACGATTGCATTAACATCGTGTTCCCAATATACAGTTTATTGTTAGTAGCCTTTTCAAAAGCGAGCCTTTTCTGTGATACCGCGGCAAGTCTTTGACCGCTACTGAAAATAGGAAGAGTTAAGTTAATCCCTACAACATTCTTTGGAGCAAAGTCGAAGATCGGTGTCTTCCATTTCTCCTGGTGATCATAGAAGGCATTAATGACCGGATAATAGTTCGATATCTCTCTTTTCAAATCATACTTTGCCAATAATTCACTTGTTGTCAATAATTTATAGTCAACGCTGTTCTCAAGGATAAAAGGTTCACGGGCCAGTGCAGTTATCCGGGTAACCTGCACTTCCTCCATTCTCAGCGGATCGGTAAGGATTACATTCGATTTTTCAGATAGTCCCAACAGTATCTTTATTAATCTTCTCGCCATTTCAAGGTTATTATCAATCTGCGAAATAGCGTTGGTTATAGTATTGCCCGTCAGCTCAAGCTGGTCAACATCTGTTTTTTCAACGAAGCCCTGTTTATACATTTCCCGGATATCCGCTAAAGTTTTGTCAACATTATCAAGATTCGATTTAAGCACCTTCCGGCTCTCCTCTCCGACAAGGACCATATAATAGGTATTGGTCACCGACTCATTAATTTCGAGTATAGACTTTTCGAGCGATTCCTCTGAGAAGTTATAGTAGACTTTTGACGCCTTTAACCCGATCAGGTATGCACCATTGAATATGAGCTGGGACACCGTGAGATCATAGACAATATTTTGTTTGACACCCAATTCAATTACCGCATCAGCAGCAGCTTTGGGATCAAAATTCGATGCCGGGAGAGTTGGAACAGTAGGGATATACTGGTACTTGGCAGTTCCGTCAATATGAGGCAGCCCAATCGCCATCGTTTCCCATATTTTTTTCTGAGCACTCTTCAGGTCCAACTGTGAATTCCGGATATTCAGGTTGTTTTCCTGTGCAATCTTTAGCGCGTCGTTAAGCGACAAACGAAGTGTATCCTGAGCTTTACCGGGCCTTGCCCCTCCAAACGAGAGTAAAATCAACAGGATAATCTGAAATTTCTTCAATAACATCTTATTCAATTTATTAATTATTATTGTTGTTTAATGATTCTATAATTTCTTTCTTCCTTTTTTCAAAGTAGGCAACGCCTTGTGGAGTAGAAATCGCGCGGATATGGTTTTCGAACATGACTCTGAAAAGTTCATCAAAGGTGACATTTGCAACTTTACAGACTTCGGTATTATTGTGAATCTCAACCAGATAACTCATATATATAGCAACAACTGCCTCATTATTAAGATCTTCACGATATAGTCCCTCTGCTATACCTCTCTTCAGGTTTATAGTCATTGATTGCGAAATAATTGCCAATCGTTTAGCATTAAACTCATTATAAAGCTGTTCGTAATATTTCCTTAGTTCGAAAAGAATCATTGGATTAAACCGTTTCATCTCTTCATAAACCATAAGGCTTACTTTAAAAAGCTTTTCAATTGCATTATCCTGCTGTGATCCAAGGAGCTTCATCGATTCAAGCCACTTTGCCTGATCATATTCAAATAGCCTGGTTATCAGATCTTCCTTGCTTTTTACAAACCGGTATAGTGTTTTTTTTGAGATCCCCAGCTTATGACTGATTTCATCCATATTGAGATTTTTAATCCCAAATTCAAAAAACAGCCCCTTGATCTGTTCAAGCATAAGGTCAAACCTCTGATCCTGATTGTCTAATTCATTATCCATTTTATTTCTTATTATCAAACGTAATCATTTGCAAAGATAGGAAACAATTTACCCGTAAAACGTTTCCGCAATGTTAATTGTTTCTTAAGTTTTCCAAAAAGAAGTTTAGTGGAAAATAAAAGGGTTTCAAGTACCTTTGAAGAAATAATTCGGCACTATGAAGATCTGTATGGGTAAATAAGATTTTACTAATCAAAAGATTATGAAAAAGACAAATGCTGCCCGCATCCTTGACCGGATGAAAATAGGTTACGAACTAATTGAATACAAAGTTGATGATGAGGACCTGAGCGCTGTTCACCTTGCCAAAGCAGCCGGTATTCCTATTAGACAGGTTTATAAAACGCTTGTTCTGGAAGGTGACAAAAACGGATATTTTGTTTGCATCGTCCAGGGAGACGATGAGATTGATCTGAAAAAAGCTGCCATTGTTAGCGGAAACAAAAAAGTTGCGATGATAAAAATGAAGGAGCTTGAGCCGTTAACCGGTTATATCAGAGGTGGATGCTCTCCACTTGGAATGAAAAAATCATTCCCCGTATTTATTGACGAATCAGCCTTTAAACGGGATCTTATCTACGTAAGTGCTGGTGTACGGGGGATGCAGATCAGGCTTTCCCCCCTTGATTTAATGATTGCGTGCCATGCAAAAAGGGGAGAGATTACCTGATCTGAAAAATCGAGGTAAAAAGAATTTTAAGTAATAAGAAGGAAATAATGTCGTATTTCCCTAATTTACAGATTTCTTATAAATCCAAAATAAGAAGAAATCTCATTAAACATTTAGAATTGCTTAATAGCAGTAAACAAGCAAGTCAAACTTGTAGTAAAGATTAAATTATTCTCATCACTTAAATGGGAAGTGCAAATCATACCATGAAGAATCGAATTTCAGGTCAAATCAAAAATGAAAATTCAATAGTGAAGTCCTAAAGTCTAATAGCCTAAATTTCTAAAGCCTAATAGTCTAAACCCAGTTTCCCGTGCTTTTTACACAAATCTATGAAAAGTTGAACCCGTTCAGGTGAAACATCATGCTGAATAATATGGGCGGGAGCAATCATATAACCTCCGTCTTTCCCTAAAATACTGATCTTTTCGGCTATATCGATTTCCAGCTCCTGATCTGTTCCGTTCGGCAACAGATCCTGCTGATCGATGGCTCCCCAGAATGCAAACTTATCTCCAAAATTAGTTTTCATATCCTGAGGCAAATGGCCGGGAACACCAGGCTGAACAGGATTAAATACTTCGAATCCGATCTCACGGATATCGTCAAGTAAATCAGCAACTGCCCCGTCGCAATGCAAAATAGGGATGATATCAGGCTTGGCCTCTTTAAACCGGTCAACCATCCTTTTATAGACCGGCTTAAGCTGTTCCCTGAAGGTTTCAGGAGCGATGATCAGGCTCACCTGTGTTCCGAAATCATCGCCAAACCAAAGAGCATCAACACCCTTTTCAATCAATTTCAATCCAATTTCAATCTGGAAATCGGCACAAGCTTCGAAGAGCGGAATCACATACTCAGTTTCCATCATCATGTCAACGAGAAGTTTTTCCATCCCCACCAGTTGATGGGCGAGTGAAAAAACAGTAACTTCAATATCTCCGATAATCAGGTAGTCGTTTTTGTATTTTTTCACGAGTGCTTCTGCATCCCTGAACCTCCCGGGAGCTTTCGGATCGGGAAACTTGTATGCTTTTATATCAGCCAGAGTTTCAGCCTGAGCCAACGGGTAGTCCATCACCTCCACATAAATATCCCCCTGCCGCATCCTCATTTTATACTCATTGAGCCAGGTGCCGTCTGAATCTTTTTGAATCTGATAATCATCAGAAACTGAAGCCCCCGTGATTACCACATCACTCCCCATCGCTATACGCAACTCGTTGGCACTTATGCGATAAGTAACATCCTCATAAAGGTTCTCCGTATAATTCACAGGAATATTCATCACTTTGCCAAAATGATCTGCTAAACTGCGGCACAGGTCAAACTGCACCGGAACCCTGTCGGGAAGCCCTTCGAGACGTTTAAAAGCCTTTAAAACACGCTCTCTCGAGTTCATTCGAATAAATTTAGATTAACTTCAATTATCTGCTACAAATATAGACAATGGATAACTTTTAACATATATATTTGTATACTTTAATACTCTTCATTATGACAACTTCACGCCGCACCTTTCTGAAAAACAGTGCTCTCCTCATGGCTGGCACTACCCTGCTTTCAAAAGCATCATTCGGAGCTTCCAAAACTTCTGAAATTATCGGAGTCCAGCTCTACTCTGTCAGGGAAGACATGAAAAAAGACCCGGTTGGTACTCTGACTCAAATAGCGAAAATGGGTTACAAAAATGTTGAACATGCAAACTACATCGAACGTAAATTCAATGGCTACACTGCAGTTGAGTTCAAAAAAATACTCGATAGTTTAGGGCTTAAGATGGTTTCGGGCCATACGGTGATGAGAAAAGAACACTGGGACCCGGGGAAGAAACAATTTAGCGATTCATGGAAATATACCATTGAAGATGCCGCATACCTGGGACAAAAATATGTAGTTAGCCCTTCAATGGATAACAGCATGCGCACAACATATGATGATATGCTGCGCTACATGGATGTTTTTAACCTTTGCGGTGAGCTATGTCAAAAATCGGGGATGAAATTCAGTTACCATAATCATTCGTTCGAATTCAGCGAAAAGCTCAACAATATCAAGATATTCGATATTATGATGCAACGAATGGATCCCAATCGCGTTGTTATGCAGCTGGATATTGGGAACATGTATATAGCAGGAGCAAAGGCTCTTGACATTTTAGGGCAATATCCCGGAAGATTTGAATTGATGCATGTCAAGGATGAGATTGCAGTTAATACTCCGGAAAAATATGAAAGTTCCATTTTAGGAGAAGGGATTATTCCAGCAAAAGAGATAGTCGATCTTGGGAGGAAAAGTGGTGGGACAACCTGTTTTATCATTGAACAGGAATCCTATCAAAATATGACACCAATTGAAAGTGTCAAAAAAGATCTCGCAATTATGAAAAAATGGGGTTATTAATAACTTTGAACTAATAATAAACCATTAATATCTGATTCTCTTTTGGTTGACCCCTCTAAATCTCCCCAAGGTGGAGGCATGAGATTGGCTTACTAATAAAGATCAGCACTTTACCCACAAATTTCCCCTCCTTTCTCCTCCGCTGGAGGGGTTAGGGGAGGTATGAGCTTAAGAGGTAGTCAGAGAATGGCAAAGTCACCTTAAGGTTAAATAATTGGTTTATTAATTAATTATCAATATATTGTCGTAAATGAAAACACTGATATTAATTATTTTGGTCTCACTCGCTCTGAGTGGATTTTCGCAAAAAAAGGAGCAGCTGTTCAATGGCAAGAATTTGGATGGCTGGACAATATATGTTTCTGATCCAAAAATTGATCCTTCAACATTCTTCTATGCAAAGGATGGTTTGATAGAGACCCCCGGTGTGCCGATGGGATATCTCAGGACAAAAAAGGAATACGAAAACTACCTTCTTCATGTAGAATGGCGGTACCCGGAAATACCCACCAACAGTGGTGTTTTCATCCATACAAATGGTCCCGATAAAATATGGCCGGCGCACTTTCAATGTCAACTAAAACACCTAAGTGCCGGTGATTTTGTTATTCAAGGCGAGGGAGTCAGTGCAACAATCAGGGATACAATTTACACCTCAACTCCCAAACTTAAACCGGTGGTCCCAAAAGACCATCCTTCTAGCGAAAAAAAAGCAGGCCAATGGAACAGCTATGATATTTTGTGCAAAGGGAATACTGTTGAAATAAAGGTAAATGGTGTACTTCAAAACCATGTTACGAATTGCAGCATGACCAAAGGAGGTATTGGGCTGCAGGCTGAAGGGTCAAAAATCCAGTTCAGAAACCTCTGGATCAAAAAAATCAACTAATGCTTATTGTCATCTCCCCTTCCAAGACCCTCGATTTCGAAAAGCCTGTCAATAATTCCTTATCAACGCAACCGGAATTTGTAAAAGAGGCGTCTGTGTTGATCAGACCGCTGCGAAAATTAAAGGTGGATCAGCTTATTGAATTGATGGATATCAGTCCCAAACTTGCGCAGTTAAACCAGGAACGGTTCTGGTTATGGCGACCCGAATTCACCGTCGATTTTGCCCGTCAGGCACTTTATGCCTTCCGGGGAGACGTTTATACCGGTCTCGATGCAGATACCCTCAACTCAACCGATATCTCTCTGGCTCAGGAGAAGCTCCGGATACTTTCCGGCCTCTATGGGGTGATCAGGCCTCTTGATCTGATCAGGCCTTACCGTCTGGAAATGGGAACATCGCTGTCTGTAGGAAAAAACCGGAATCTTTACGAATTCTGGCAAAAGAAAATCACTGCCAGAATCAGGAAAGATCTCAATGAAAGTGGCTCCAATTTATTGATTAATCTTGCCTCGGTGGAGTATTTTAAGGCCATCGATCAAAAGAAACTCAAAGCTGAAATCGTTATTCCGGAGTTTCGTGAAGGGAAAAACGGGACTTACCAGATGGTCTCATTCTTTGCAAAAAAAGCGCGTGGATTGATGACACGATTTATCCTGCAAAACGGGATTGAGTTTGAAGATCAGTTGCGCGCCTTCGACAGCGAGGGGTATTGCTATAACAGTTACCTGTCTCAAAAGGGGAGACCGGTTTTTACGCGAGGTTAGTGCTTTGAGGGGTTAGGTGGTTGAAAGGTTAGGACAAAAAAAAGCCCTACTCAATGTAAGGCTTTAAAAATAAATGTCTTATATAATTTTAAACTATACTAGCTTAACGTTAACGGCATTTAGTCCTTTCTTTCCGTCCTGAAGGTCAAAAGTAACTTCATCATTTTCTCTGATCTCATCGTTCAAACCAGATACATGTACGAAATATTCCTTGTCTGATCCACTGTCTTTAATGAATCCAAATCCTTTGGAGTCATTAAAAAATTT
>CAIOOC010000659.1 GCA_903859795.1 uncultured Bacteroidia bacterium | reverse complement strand
GATTGCCACACATGGAGGCGGAATGAATAAATTTGACCGTAAAAGCAACAGGTTTACGCGTTATTTGCACGATCCGCTAAATCCGAATACAATATCTGATAATACGATTAATAAGATTATAACTGACAGCGAAGGGAGATTTTGGATCGCTACGAGCTACGGAGTAAATCAGTTTGATCCCAACTCAAGACTGTTTAAACACTTTTATCATCACAGTAACGATCCCAAAAGCCTAAGTAACAACAATGTGACAAATGCTTTCGTCGATAGCAGGGGGTATATTTGGTTCGGGACTCTGGAAGGTGGATTAAATCGATATGTAGTTAAAGACAATACTTTTATCATATATAAAAATGACAGGAATAACAGTGCCTCAATTTCGGGAAACACAATCACCTCGATTTTTGAAGATAGCAGTCACCGGCTTTGGATTGGAACTACAGGAGAAGGACTTAACCGGTTTGACTATGAGACTGGCAAATTTTACCACTACAGAAACACTCGTGGTGCTAATTCATTGTCGAATAACAATATACAATCAATTAATGAGGATGTTGACTCGACTCTCTGGATCGGGACCGAAAATGGCGGATTAAATACTTATAATTCTAAATTAAACAATTTCAGAGCTTTTAAAAGTGATGAAATTGATAGAAGCAGCCTGTCGTCGAACTCCGCGGATGTAATAACCAAGGACAAAGATGGAAATATGTGGGTTGGATTATTTTCGGGTGGAGTTTGTCTGCATAAAAAAAGCAGCTCTCTTTTTAACCATTTCCGTCACACGGCAATCCCTGGAAGTCTTTCTAATAATTTCGTACTTAGTATATTAGAGGATCGGCACGAAAATTTGTGGATAGGAACAGATGGAGGAGGGTTAAACCGGTTTAGCAAAGGATCCGAACAATCAACTATTTACAAACATAATTCCATCGGAAACGCCATCATTGGAGACTTCATTATTTCATTGGCGGAAGATTCAAAGGATAATATCTGGATTGGGACCTGGGGTGATGGACTGATAAAATTCGACATAAAAACAAACAGATTCATCAATTTCCGACACACCGATAACAACTCCTCTGGGCTGACAAATAACAATATTTACGCCATTTATATTGCAAGAAACGGTAAAATACTTATAGGGACACACGGCGGTGGATTAAACATATACGATGAACAGTCACATAAGTTTTCAAATTTTAGATACAATAAGGAGAACCCCAAGAGTCTTAGCAGCGATGAGATTAGTGATATAATGGAAGATAAATCAGGCAATTTATGGATTGGAACATTTGATGGTGGGATTGATCTTTTTGATCCCGATACAAACAGTTTTTTTCGGTTTAATAGTGAGAGCAAAAATCTGATAAGCAATTCAATACACCAAATTTTAGAAACCAGGTCCGGAATTATATATGTGTGTACATTAAGCGGTGGACTCAATTATTTTGACACTTCAAGGCGTCTATTTCTCCCTGTCAAAAGCAAGAATAGTTTTCCGAGTCAATGCATGTATGCGGCATTGGAAGATAGTAAAGGAAATATTTGGGTAAGTACAAATAAGGGAATCTCATGTTTTGATCCGGAAAAAGGATCAATAAGAAATTATTCGGTGGAAGATGGATTACAGTCAGAAATGTTTAAGCCCCATTCTGCCTGTATCGGTAAATCAGGGATTTTATATTTTGGTGGGATAAACGGTTATAACTCATTTAACCCTGACCAGATTATTAAAGTACCGTACAATCCCTCTATTGTTCTAACAGATTTCCAGATATTTAATCAAAGTGTTCCAATTGCGAAAAACAAGAACGACGATTCACCTCTAAAACAGGACATCTCAGAAACAAAATCTCTTACTCTTTCTCACCGGGCTTCTGTAATCACTTTGGGATTTGCCGCTCTCGATTTTGCTGCTCCCGAAAATGAAGTCTATGCCTATAAACTTCAAGGATTCGATGAGGACTGGAACGTAGTAGGAAGTAAAACTTCCGCCACGTATACAAACCTCGATCCTGGTGAGTATATTTTTAAGGTAAAAAGCCAAAACAGATCGGGCGAATGGTCAACAGAAATTCATACGCTTAATTTGACTATTACACCTCCATTCTGGAAGGCATGGTGGTTCAGAATACTGACATTTTTCACAGTTTTAGTTGCACTTTACGGGCTTTATAAGTACAGGGTGAAATCGATCAATGTGAAAAGGATAAAACTTGAAAAAATGGTATCTGAACGAACGGCCAAAATTGCCCAACAATCAGAACAACTGAAATTACTCAATACTGAACTGCTTGAGCAGTCTGAAGCCCTTAAAGAGCAAAAAATAATGGAGCAAAGGGCAAGACAGGAAGCCGAACATGCAAATTACGCCAAAAGCTCTTTTCTGGCTACTATGAGCCACGAAATACGCACTCCGATGAATGGTGTAATTGGAATGTCGGCGCTCCTTGGTGAGACCCATCTGACCCCGGAGCAACGCGATTATAACGATACTATTTCAACCTGTGGTGAAAACCTTATTTCTGTTATTGATGATATCCTTGATTTTTCAAAGATTGAATCAGGAAATATGGAACTTGAACAGGTTGATTTCGATATTCGCAAGAGTGTCGAGGATGTGATGGACCTTTTTTCTCATAAAACATCAAGTAAAGGAGTCGAACTGCTATACTATATTGATAATGAAGTTCCAAGTCATATAATTGGGGATGAATTAAGATTAAAACAAATCCTTATAAACCTTATTAATAATGCGATAAAGTTTACTGTTGAGGGAGAAGTTTACCTTGAAGTTTCAGTGATTCCTACCGAGATGGAAACCGATAAAATTGTGCTGGAATTTAGAGTTACTGATACCGGAATAGGAATTCCTGAAAATAAGGTGGGAAGTTTATTTGACGCATTTACACAAGTAGACCCTTCGACTACAAGGAGATATGGAGGGACAGGCCTTGGTCTTGCAATATGCGACCGGCTGGTAAAACTGATGGGAGGAAAAATCAGTGCAAAAAGTAATTTGGGGGTTGGATCGGCTTTTACATTCACCATCAAATGTTCCTTGAGTTCGATCAAAGTGGTGCCACAATCAAATGGAGACCTCTCACTACTCAAAGGCAAGAAGGTTCTGATCGTGGGGAATAATAAGCATAATCTTAATATTCTAAACAATAAGTTGGTAAATTTGCAATTGTCAACTTATATAGCCTCATCAGCACATCAAACCCTTGAAGTTTTAATTAATTTTGATAATGGAGCTTATGATATAGTTATTGCAGACAGGCATATTTCAGATAGGGATGTTATTAGTCTTGCCAAAGAGATTAGAATCCTCCCTAACCCACCTAAGGTGGTTCTGATGACTTCGATAGGTGATGAAAGCGGGAAAATCGCTCAAGGAATATTTTCTGCAATCCTGATAAAGCCAATAAAAGAGAGCCGGTTAATAAAAATCCTCAATCAGATTTTAGCCACAGACAATCAACAGCTTAATACTGAATCTCCACAGCAGGGAATACTGCTCGATTCCTTTGCAAAGGATTATCCGCTGGATATACTTATCGCTGAAGATAATATGATTAATC
>CAIOOC010000658.1 GCA_903859795.1 uncultured Bacteroidia bacterium | reverse complement strand
CTGCACCGGAGGGATAGGGGAACATATCGAGAATATAGCATTTATTGGGATTTGTAAGGTCATCGGGAGTTTTGAAAGTCTTATTCTCTTCCCAGTATTTCTGCCAGCGTTTTTCTATTTCACCGAAGTTGTAGTCCATGTTGTTCTTGATTGATAAAATATTATCCTGATTGTAAGTAGCCAAAAGTAGGCAATCTTTGGCAAAAATCATTCCTGGAAGAAAGCAATTCGCTTATTTAACCACGGAGTTACACTGTGTTTTCACAGAGTTTCACTGTTTGGTATATATAATAACTTCAGAGTAATTAAAGTTGTTTACAGTGAATAAACTCCGTGAGACTCCGAAAAACCCCGTGCTACTCAGTGGTTAATTGTCTTAATAAGGAATTATAATCAATTCGTTGCAATAAAAACCCTGTAATACTTCGTGTTGATATTCAATGGATTATATTATGAAAATAAACGGTATTTTGTAACCTCACACTTTTAGTTGTAAAAACGCCCTTTTGGTTATACTTTTACAGCGAAATACCGGTCCCGTAGTTCAATGGATAGAATGGCAGATTCCGGTTCTGTTGGTTGGGCGTTCGAGTCGCCCCGGGATCACAATAAAGCTTAGGAATAGATGTAATAATGTGCTGTTAAAGAGGAGGTTGAAAGACTTCCTCTTTTTTGTGCGCCCGGCATGGGCGATGACTTTAGGGTGAAAGTCCCAAACGTACCTTGACAGTAGGAAGCGTTAGCCAAGGGCAAGGGTGTCCATCGCGAGGTGGAATCTGAAGGAAGCCGGAGGCAAAATCCCGGTCTGACGAACAGGAACTTCATAAAAGGCTTAAGGTTACCGGATGAGTTTGCATAACAAAACGAAGTCCGATTCTGTCCGGGGTAACCAAAGTAAATGGAGCAGATAGATGGGATGAAAGTAATCGTTCTTACCCGGGGAGATCTCATGGACATGACGAAACAGAGTGTGAATCATGGTCGAAATAAGGTTTACCGTGAGAAGTCAGCCGAAGCCATATTACCACATAACTCCTCAATGTGGGAAGGGCTGAACCTTAATGAGTGAGTAGTAAATGAATGTTACCAAGATGAAGGTAAGAAAGCAGAAAATCTTTGAGCTATCAAAGACCTGGTCACAGAAAGATAGGACGGCATCCGAAGGCTATGTGGGAGGGCAGACTTTTATGTGGATAACTGAAAACAACCTCACCACCAATGATTATCAATTAGGGAATGGGCTTTTAGAACATATCCTTTCAGCACCTAACCTTAATGCAGCTTTCAAACAAGTAAAGCGCAATAAGGGTGCTAGTGGAGTGGACAAAATGGAGGTAGAGTCCTTAAAAGGCTATCTTGTCACCAACAAAGATGTGCTAATTAAGTCCATCCAAATGGGGAAATATCGCCCCAATCCGGTACGACGGGTACTGATACCCAAAGAAAACGGAAAACAACGCCAGTTGGGAATACCCACGGTTGTTGACAGAGTAATCCAACAAAGCATTGCACAAAAACTGACCTTGATTTACGAGCCACAGTTTTCAGCGTACAGCTACGGGTTCAGACCCAAACGCAGCGCTCATCAAGCTCTTCGAAAATGTCAGGACTACATTACTCAAGGCTATATCTACGCTGTAGATATGGATTTGGAACGGTTCTTTGATACCGTCAACCATAGTAAGCTGATAGAGGTACTTTCCCGAACCATTAAGGACGGACGTGTGGTGTCACTTATCCACAAATACCTCAATGCAGGAGTAATGCAGAAAGGCCACTACGAAGAAACTTATGAAGGCGTACCACAAGGCGGTCCGTTAAGTCCGCTGTTGGGAAATATCCTTCTGAATGAATTGGACTGGGAGCTTGAAAAGAGAGGACATAAGTTTGTTCGTTATGCCGACGATATGGTAATACTCTGCAAGAGCCGCCGCAGTGCCGAAAGGACGATGGAAAGCATCGTATCTTACATTGAGAAGATGCTATTTTTAAAAGTCAATCGGGACAAGAGTCAGGTTGCAACCGTGAAGGACATCAAGTTCCTTGGCTACACCTTTTACCGATTGAAAGGGGAAGGAAGGCTACGGATACACCCAAAAAGTGTAACAAAGATGAAAACACGGATTAAACAGTTGACATCAAGAAGCAACGGATGGGGCAACGAACGGCGGAAGGAAGCGCTAAGTCAATACATCAAAGGCTGGGTGCAATACTTCAAGTTGGCTGATATGCGCAAACTTTTAGAGAAAACAGATGAATGGTATCGCCGCAGGCTACGAATGGTAATCTGGAAACAATGGAAACGGATTAAAACCAAAATGGCAAATCTAATTAAGCTAGGCATTAACAAATACAAGGCTTATGAGTGGGCGAATACTAGGAAGAGCTACTGGCATACTGCCAATAGTTTTATCCTGTCACGTACAGTCACGAATGATCGTTTACGCAAAGCCGGATACGTTTTCTTGCTGGATTATTATGAATCGGTAAGAGTTGTTTATTAAGGAACCGCCGTATACGAGAACCGTACGTACGGTGGTGTGAGAGGTCGGAAAATAAAGTAGGAGGAAAACTACTTTATTTTCCTCCTACTCGATTCAGAAATCACCTTCCAGGATAGGTGGGGCTTCTTTATAACCGCAGGGTTCGCGGAGTAAATGCAAAGTTGCCGGAGGAGAAATAAGCTATTTCGTTTCATCGGCTCTTTAGCTCAATCCACTTGTAATTGGAATCAAATTCAATAACTTTGTTTTTATCTTTTATTAATTCCTTATCTATGACCCTTCAGGAATGTTTGGAAAAGATTCACAAACGATAAATTACAGTAATCTCCATAGAGCACAGTACCCATGGAGATCTGCAAACTTTATTGGAATCACTTGCCCCCGATGGAACTGTAACCAATGAACCGGCAATATTTGCCTGTGGCGCTCCGGATTATATTATTACGCGTAAAAATATTCCAATCGGATATGTTGAAGCAAAGGATATTGGAAGTGATCTTAACAGTAAAACCTATAAGGAAGAGTCCACTCCGAAAAGTAAGAGTTTTTGTTTTCAATTGTTCTTACCCCCAACTCCTGAAAGGGGAACAATTGAAAATCAGCAAGTTTAAAAGTCCGCTTTAGGGGATTTAGGGGTAAAAAGGCTTTTCTGAGTGGACTCAAGGAACAATTTGAAAGGTACCGGCAGTCATTGAATAATCTGATTATTACTGACTATCTTACTTTTCAGCTTTTTATCGACGGAACTCTTGTAACCACCATAACCCATGCTGATATTCAAGGTAAGAAAATTGTTGTCAAAGCTGAGAACATTACTGCATTTATTGACTTAATTAAGAATTTCTGCATATTCACCGGACAAACCATCAAGTCAGCGTCGAAACTCTCTAAGATGATGGCTGCTAAAGCCAGGCTGCTAGCAAACGTAATTGGGAAGGCGCTATAACCTGATACATCAACCGATGAAATTAATGAACCCGGTATCTGAATCTATATAACGAATATGAATCATTCAGGCAGTTTCTTATCCATGACTTAACTCCGAAAGCTGCTGAACAAAATGTTAATGACAACCCTTTAGATCAATAAAAGACTATTTCAAAATAAATACCTCCAGATCAACCGGATGATTCTGTTCGGGACCATTTGGCATATTGCCTTGTGGTGGTAATCTGTCAGGAGGGTTATTCCCGGCTTGTCCTGCAGGGGGAGGACCGCCTGGTAAATTACCCGGAGGAG
>CAIOOC010000657.1 GCA_903859795.1 uncultured Bacteroidia bacterium | reverse complement strand
GTTATGACCAATCTCATCTTTTTTAGTTCAATTCTTTTAGGCTATGCTAAAGTTCCGGCCGGGCATTACTCTCCTAAAAATGATTTGATTAAAAGAGTTATGACAGGTGATGAAATTTCAGACAAAAGCCCTTCCAACGCTTTAATAAACAAGGAATCGAATCCTATGCCGGTTTATGGTCATTGGCGGAATTTTACTACCAAAGACGGGCTCCCTTCCGACAAAGCTTATTGCGTACGAATAGATGGAGAACGTGTACTGGCAGGAACCCACGATGGACTTGCTGTTTACGAAAAAGGGAAATGGACTACCTATACCACCAACGATGGCCTGCCCCATAACGGAATAGTTTCCATCGATGTAAGTCAACAAAACGGCGATGTATGGATTGGTACTCTAGGTGGACTATGCCGTTGGTCAGCCGGCAAATTTGAAACATTTAATCAGTTAAACAGTGGCCTTCCAAACGATTTGGTCTATTGTGTTATTTGCGATGGCAAAGATGTTTGGGCTGCAACAGGTGGTGGTGCCGGCCATTATGATACTTACACAAAAGAATGGGAAATATTTACAGAAAAAAATGCTCCAATGCATGAGCCCTGGACCTACGGCGTTTCTGCAGGTGACGGTAAGATCTTCATTGCTGCCTGGGGAGGCGGTGTGATCGAGTATACAACCAAAACCAAACAGTTCAAAGATTACACTGACCCTGACGGTGAAATGGAGATCGATCTTTTACCTGACGATGGTGTGGTTCATGATATTACAACTGCTACCTCGTGGGCTGACGGCATTTTGTGGGTTTCAACCTATTTCGGGATGAGCAGGTATGATGGCACTCATTGGAAAGGGTACTTTGATCATGACAGCGGGTTAGCGAGCAATTTCATCAACTTCGTCAGGGCAAAGGGACCGGTTGTTTTTATTTGCACAGACAAAGGATTGAGCAGTACTGACGGAAAGAACTGGGTTACTTATAAAAAGAATGAAAAGAGAAGTGATGGGGTGGCCATCATAAAAAACTTTGGCCGTAATGATGATCCTGTAACCAATAAAACTACCAGGGAAATGCCTTTATCTCCCTCAATTGCCCACAACTTCGTTATTGGCGTAGACGCAAATAAGGATTTCCTCTGGGTTGCAACCGAAATGGGAGTCAGTCGGGGAGAATTATTGAAATGATTAATAATAGAAACAACAGAAACAATACAAACAATGGACACACTGGAAATGAAAGAAATCGTAGCAAAAATGGGTAACAAGGAACTGTTGATCGATCTTCAGAAACTTACTGATGGAGAACGCAGAGAGATGAAAGAACTCGGGATCTTATCTCCTGAAAATAAAATTTTAGGATCCGTTTATCCTTCAGTGCATTTCGAAAGACCTCCGATTGAGAAACATGTAGTACATGCCCCTCAGGTACTTAATGAGGCTTATGACTATCAGAAACCTTCTTCATTTTCGAGGGCTTTGCGTCTCGATTTCGCCGGGTATAAAGTCCTGCTGGTGTCCGGGACTGCCAGCGTCAATGAAGAGGGTAAACCGGAACATATCGGTGATTTTAAGGCACAGCTTTGGAGAACCTACCGTAATATCACAAATCTTCTGACTGCTGAGAAGATGTCGTGGCATGATGTTGTCAGGACAACAAATTATCTCCGCGATATTGAACGGGACTATGCCGAGTTTAATAAAATTCGCACTACGTTCTTTCAATGGCTGAACCTTGATCCTCTGCCAGCAAGCACCGGAATACAAGCCAGGTTGTGCTGGGAAACATTGCTCGTGGAGATTGAGGTTTATGCAGTTTGCAAATCAAATTAAGTAACTAGTTATGAAACAGAATTATAGGCCATTTCTGATTGTTTCTCTGATCTTTGTTCTACTGGTTTTCAATTCATTTGGACAGGATCAAAAACAAAACTATGGTAAAGCAACTGACGAGATCTTTCCCTATCAAAGGTATCAGAAGGCCTATAAATATCATTTTCTTGTTCCTATCCAGTTTTATGGTGCGGGGAGGGAAAAGTTGCCTCCCCGGAATCTAACTGAGGTCCGGATAGGTTTTTTGGGACCGCTTGAAGGTTCGGTTATTGTATCGTTGGGAAAGCAGATGTTGCAGGGTGCTACCCTGGCAATCGAAGAAGCCAATAAAAAAGGGGGCTACCATAATCTTCCGTTTAAGTTAATGATCCATAATGATGTCGGATTATGGGGTGCGGCGGCAAATGAAGTTGTAAAGATGGATGACGAAAAAGTATGGGCGTTTTTAGGCTCAATTGACGATATCGTTTCACATGTCGCTTTGCGCGCTACATTGAAACTTGAAATACCTATGATTAACACCGGAGATCCTGATCCCACTTTTACAGAGACCAATATACCCTGGGCTATTCGTGTGATCACAGACGACCGGCAGAGTTCCTATGGTTTAGTAAACCAGATTTTTAAGAAGGATGGCCATTCCCGGGTTGCGGTTATCAGGGCAAACAACAGGTACGGAAGAGTTGGCATCAAGATATTCTCCGAGACGGCTACGCGTGTGGGTCACCCGATGGTGATCGAAGAGCGCTTTAACGATGGTGAGACTGATTTTAAAACGCAGCTCGAGAGGATTATGGTAACCTCCCCCGATGCTGTACTTATCTGGGGAAACGCAAAAGAATCCGCCATGATACTGAAACAAATGAGGGCTATAGGATTTAAACAGCCGGTCTATGGCTCAGACAGGATGGTATCCGGTGAGTTTCTTAAAATTGCCGGTCCATCGGCAGAAGGAATTATAACCACTTGCCAGTACAACCCAAACCTAGATAACC
>CAIOOC010000656.1 GCA_903859795.1 uncultured Bacteroidia bacterium | reverse complement strand
TGAAGATATTGAAAAGATTGTCGTAAAAAGGAACATTTCGGGAATTCATATATTAATCAGGGATATAGCAACAGTTCAATATGGAAGTGCCACCCGATATGGAGCATTGGTGATTGACAACTCTGAAGCTGTCGGAGGAGTGGTAATGATGTTAAAAGGTGCAAATGCCAATCAGGTTGTCAAAAACGTTGAAACGCGTATTCAATCTATCCAAATGTCTTTACCCAAAGGAGTGACAATTGAACCGTTCCTGAACCGGTCTGACCTGGTAAATAAGGCAATTGGAACAGTGGTTAAAAATCTGATTGAAGGTGCCCTGATTGTTATCTTTATTCTCGTTCTGCTCCTTGGCGACCTCCGTGCCGGTCTTATTGTTGGCTCAGTAATTCCACTGTCTATGTTATTCGCCATATCGTTGATGAATCTTTTCGGAGTATCAGGTAACCTGATGAGCTTGGGTGCGATCGACTTCGGACTGATTGTGGACGGAGCAGTTATAGTTGTGGAGAGTGTTGTTCACCGTTTGTTTCTGAGCAAACACCATAACTCCGGGGTCATCAAACTTTCGCAGTCCGAGATGGACCAAAATGTCTTCGAATCGGCCAAAAATATGATGAGTTCAGCCACTTTCGGACAAATCATTATTCTGATTGTCTATTTACCAATTATCGCACTGGTTGGCATCGAAGGTAAAATGTTTCGTCCGATGGGACAGGTCGTAACGTTTGCCTTGTTAGGGGCAGCCATACTTTCGTTAACCTATGTTCCTATGGCTTCGGCCTTATTCCTAAGTAAAAAGAGGCAACATAGGGAGAATTTTTCACACACTATTATACAGGGATTTCAAAAAGCTTTTAACCCTGCTATATCTTTTGCTTTAAGGAATAAGATACTTGTTTCAGTTTTGGCAATAATACTGTTTCTGTCGAGCTTATTTCTATTTACACGTTTGGGGGGTGAGTTCATACCCCAACTCGAGGAGGGAGATCTGGCAGCAGGGGTGACTACTTTGCAGGGTGGATCTTTATCAAACACCGTTGAGATGGTTCAAAAGGCTAATAAGATATTACTTGATAACTTCCCTGAAATAAAACATACAGTGTGCAAAATTGGTGCAGGTGAAATACCCACAGATCCTACTCCGATGGAAACCGGAGATTATATTATTACGCTCAAAGATAAAAGCGAATGGACATCAGCAAAAACGCGTGAAGAATTAGTTAAAAAAATGGAAGATAAACTGGTGGTTCTGGCAGGTGTCAAATTTGTTTTCCAGCAACCTATTCAAATGCGGTTCAATGAATTATTATCAGGTTCAAAGCAGGACATTGCAATCAAAATCTATGGCGACGATCTGAATACACTTGCCCGAAAAGCCGATGAGGTTGAAAAAATCATACAGCACCTTGATGGGGTTGAAGATATAAATGTTGAAAAGGTAACGGGCCTCGAACAGGTGCAGGTAAGTTACAATCGCGACAGGCTCGCGCAGTATGGCCTCTCGGTGGATGAGGTGAACCATGTATTACGGGCTGCATTTGCAGGTAGTCAGGCCGGGGTTGTTTATGACGATGAAAAAAGGTTCGCACTGGTTGTCCGTTTGGATAAAGATTACCGGCAGAGCCTCGATGATGTGAAAAACCTCTCGGTGGCGCTACCCAATGGGGGACTGATCCCATTTTCCCAAGTAGCCGATATTGAAATAAAATCGGGACCTGCACAGGTATCGCGTGAAAATACAAGACGAAGGATAACCATCGGTTTTAATGTTCGTGGCCGGGATATTCAGGGTGTTATTGCTGAGGTTACAAGCCAGATTACAGACAAAATAAAACTGCCTACTGGTTATTCTGTAACATATGGAGGACAGTTCCAAAATCTCCAGGCCGCCAAAGACCGGTTAGCTCTCGCCTTACCCGTGGCAATGCTTCTGATATTTATATTGCTTTATTTCACATTTCAGTCAGTTTCTCAAAGTTTGTTGATCTTTTCGGCTGTACCTTTGTCGGCCATTGGAGGAATATTTGCACTTTGGGCCAGGGGAATGAATTTCTCCATTTCGGCCGGTGTCGGTTTTATTGCACTATTTGGTGTTGCTGTTTTAAATGGTATCGTACTTATTTCAGAATTCAACCGTCTTGAAAAAACGGGCATTTCTGATATCACAGAACGAGTAATAAAAGGTTTAAAAACACGCTTAAGACCTGTAATTATGACCGCTACGGTGGCTTCACTCGGCTTTTTACCGATGGCTTTGTCAACCTCAGCAGGTGCCGAGGTTCAAAAACCTTTGGCAACAGTCGTCATAGGCGGTCTAATAACTGCAACTCTTCTTACGATGATTATTCTGCCGGTTTTTTACATTCTGATTTCAGCCCGAAAGAGAAAACCTTCATTTAAATCCGAATTTACAAAGTCCGTCTCTCTGTTATTTATAATTATTTTAAGTTCTTCGCTGATGAATACTTTAAAGGCTCAGCCAGTAAGATATATCAATCAGAACCAGGCTGTTCAAATGGCATTAGACAGTAATTTAGCGGTACGTTCATCAACCTATTCTGTTGAGGTTGAAAAAGCGTTAAAAGGTGCTTCCTGGGATATTCCCAAAACAGGATTTAACGGACAGTATGGTCAGTTCAATTCCTTCAACAAAGACAAAAGCCTGTCAGTCTCCCAGTCTTTCGCTTTTCCAACAGTTTATATCAATCAGAATAAACTGGCAAAAGCCAACATTAAAAGCAGTGAACTGCAATTAAAGACATCTCAACTCGAAATTGCAACACAGGTAAAACAAGTCTATTGGCAATTAGCCTATTTAAGGTCAAAACAAAAGCTTTTCGCATATCAGGATAGTCTTTATTCCGGGTTTCTCAGGGCTGCCGAATTAAGGGCAAGAATAGGGGAAACAAATCGACTCGAGATGATAACAGCACGTTCGCAAAGTATGGAAGTGAAAAATCAACTCCAGCAAATCAGAGCCGATATAATGATCTTTAACCAAAAATTACAAACGATCTTAAATACAGAAACTTCCATATTTACAATTGATTCTGTGTTGCATCGCATGCCATTTTTCCAGGTAGCTGACAGTTCTGAACTAACAAATAATCCATCGGTAAGCTATATGATCCAACAGATAGATGTTTCGCGATTTGAAAAAAAACTTGCCCGTAGTCGCATGATGCCAGATTTTAGCCTGGGTTATACAAGCCAGACGATGATTGGCTCTCAGGATCTAAGTGGTATACCACGCTACTTTGGTGAAGGAGAGCGGTTCTCAGGCATTCAGGCCGGCATTTCAATTCCCTTGTGGTTTTCTCCGTACTCATCCAAATTACAGGCAGCAAAGCTTAAGGAAGATGTTGCCCGCACAAATGCCGGATACTATTCCAAATCTGTGTCAGGAAATTACCGGTCATTACTCGGAGAATATACTAAATACAAAAATAGTCTGGATTATTATGAAATTCAGGCAATTCCGGAAGCAGCTATGATAATCGAACAGGCAACCCGGAGTTATAAGGCCGGAGCAATGGATTATCTCAACTACATTCTTAGCCTGAGCCGTGCTTTAGGAATAAAGCAAAACTATCTCGATGCAATGAATAATTACAATCAAACAATTATTAATCTTGACTTTATCACAGGTAAAATATTTTAAAACAAAACGATCATGTCAAACTACATTTTAAGGGATATCCTAATTATTTCTCTTTTGCTATCCCTGGCCCTGACATCATGCACCCAGGATAAAAAGACAAATAACAGCAAGAAAGAGGTTGAGCTACTTCCGGAGGATATTGTTGAATTACGAGCAGATCAGATTATACTAGCCAACATCGAAACCGGGGGAATTGAAACCAGAATGATGAGCAGTTCACTAAAGGTTAGTGGGGAGGTTACAGTTTCACCTCAGAGCCTGGCAACTGTCTGTATGCCCCTTGGAGGGTTCGTAAAAACAACAACACTTATGCCAGGTGTTGCTGTCACTAAAGGCCAGACCTTGGCAATTCTTGAAAATCAACAATTTGTGGATATTCAACAAGGTTATTTGGAGGCTAAAAACAAGCTGGAATACGCCGAGGCCGAATATAACAGGCACAACGAACTTTATAAAGACGACGTCTATTCTCAAAAGAACGTACAACAGGTTACAGCTGAATACAAAAGTCTTAAGGCTCAGGTAAAAGGGCTGGAACAAAAACTTGCGCTTATAGGAATTAATCCTTTAAACCTTCATGAAGACAATATCAGTGGTTCAGTGGCTGTGGTGTCTCCTATATCAGGTTATATTAAATCGGTAAATGTTAACATAGGCAAATTTGTAGCACCGTCAGATATTCTTTTCGAGATCGTAAACAGCGATAAACTATTTCTTGAACTCAATCTTTTTGATAAAGATGCGGATAAAGTCTCTCCCGGTCAGAAAATTCATTTTTTTATCAATAACGAATCTGAACAACACGAAGCGATTATTTTTCAAACCGGAAAATCAATTAACACCGATAAAACCTACAAAGTTTACGCGAGTGTCCAGGAAGTATGCAAGAACGTGTTGCCGGGGATGTATGTCAATGCCATTATCGAAGCATCCGGTAATAATGCGACTGCACTGCCGGCAGACGCTGTTGTTAGATTTGACGGAAAGCAGTACATATTTGTTTTCGATAAAAACAAACTGGAAAACAACATCAGCTTTACAGAGTACCGTATGATTGAAGTCCGAAAAGGGGTAACCAATGGCGGGTATACGGAGGTTTTACTGCCTGAAGGTTTCGATATAAAGAGCACCAGGGTAGTTGTTAAAGGAGCCTATAATCTGCTGTCGGCAAAAAAGAATGCAGGGGAGATGAGTTGCAGCTGAAAAGAAAATGTCGGTTCAGATGTTTCAACATTTGAATATCGCCAAACTACAACTGATAAATTTGGAAACTAGTATGATTTTTTTACTTTTACATTTTAAGGAACTCTGGTTAAACCAATTTTAAACTTTATCAGTTATGAAGAAAATTGTTATTCTATCCTTTACATTAAGTCTCTTTCTCTCATCTTTTGGTCAGCCGTCATTACCAGCGACCAAGACCGTTGACGCGACTGACACCTATTTTGGTGTTACATACAAGGATCCTTTCAGGTGGCTTGAATCGATCGAAAAACCGGAAGTGGAAAAATGGTTTAAACAGCAGTCTGAATATACCAACTCTGTACTGAATAAACTGAAGGGCAGGGATGAACTCATTGCTGAATGGAAGGAGCTCGATAAGAAGCAACCCCCGAGAATTGGCTCAATCACCTATGAAAACGGCAGGATTTTCTACCGCAAACGAATGCCTGGAGAGAATGTGGGGAAGCTCTATTTCCGGCAGGGGACAAATGGCAAGGAAACACTGCTCTTTGACCCAAAAACCTACATTAAAGGTAAAACCCTAACCATGGAATCTGCCGTTCCCAGTTATGACGGAAAAAAGATTGCTATTGGTTATTCTGAGCAAGGGGCTGAAGTTTCTACAATCAAGGTGATGGATGTTGATTCCGGAAAATTTTTAAATGATTCAATCTATCCTTCAAGAGGCGTGCTGAGTTGGACCTTTGATAACAAGGGGTTCCTTTATATGTGGATAAAATCGGCTGACAATAAAGATCCGGAATCAAGGCTAAATTCCAAATCAAAATTGCACCTTTTGGGTAATAACACAGCTAGTGATGTCGATTTTTTCAGTAACGCAAGTTACCCTGAACTGAAAATTGATCCTAGTCTATACCCTGTTGCATATTTGAATGAAGACTCGAGGAATTACATCTTCTCCGCTGTATATAGTGTTCAGCCCGAAATTGTCATGTATTATGCTCCAATCAGCCAATTTGGTTCAAAAAAAATAACCTGGGCACCGATATCCATGGCCTCTGACAAGTTGGTCCGTGGTCTGGCAGTAATTGGAGATAACGCTTTCGCGATTACCCATAATAATGCAAAAAAATATAAGCTTATCGCAACATCAATGTTACACCCGGACTGGTCTAAAGCGACTACCATTGTTCCGGAGAAAGCTGATCAGACTCTCGAAAATTTCATCAATTGTAAAGATTATTTGTTAATTGTGCACAGTGATGGAATTAATAATATACTTACAAAATACAATCTTAAAACCAAAGTAACTACACCAGTCAAACTCCCTTATTCGGGAACTATTGTCATTAGTTGTTATGATACGAAAACAAATAATTGTAATCTCGGCATAACTTCCTGGAACAAGCCTTACACAGAATATAATTTTGATGCC
>CAIOOC010000655.1 GCA_903859795.1 uncultured Bacteroidia bacterium | reverse complement strand
GGTAAATACCATATCAGTAATTATTTTATTGCTCTGGGTTATGAGTATTTGAAAATTGGTGAACCAACCTATAATTTTATTTCTGTTGGTAGTAGTATTTATTTGTAAAATACTTCAATTGTTCTAATGTCAGTTCAGCGCGAATTTCAACCTGTTAAAATAGTTAAGTTATTTTTCCCGTGACGTCCTTTTTAATGACGATTTTGCATCATCTGGAACCTAAAGGAATGATAATCATAGTATACGAATGTGCTGGAAAACTATAAGTGAAATTAGCTCCTTTTACATTTTGTTTCCCCTTATTCGTTTTTACCAATAGCTTTGCGGCAGAATTCTGATCCTTTATATCCTTGCTATTGACCTGATATATCTCTGCTTCACCGTCAAAGATTCCAAATTGGCTAATGATGTCGGTGATGATCAGTCGTTCTTTATCCCTGTTCACTACATTTAATATGACTTCATTCTTCTCCTTGTTGAAAGCCGATGATACATCAAGATACGGAATCTGTGTGTCTTTTAATTGATAGACAGGACTATCGACAAAGGTTTCCAGGGCAGTTCCATGACAGTTATTCGCAAACAGGTAAAGCGGATAGAATATGGTCTGATACCATGAGCCCTCTTTTGTGGTAAATATCGGGGCAATAACATTAACAAGCTGAGCCATGTTTGCCATCTTTACTATATTGGCATTACGGATAAAAGTGTTAAGATAGGTCGCCACAACCAAGGCATCTTCCAGGTTATAGATCTCTTCATTTCCCTCTTCTCCTTTTGCCCGATACCATACATTGTATTCGTCAAACGCGATATAAATTGGTTCGTTCCTTTTCGTTTTTGATAATTCAGCCTGAATAATTCCTTCCGTAATTTTAATCGCTTTTTCAGCGAACCGGGTTGAGGCCATATATTCATAGTAATTATTGCTCCTGTTTCCGGTATAATTATGCAGAGAAATGAAATCTACCTGATCTTTAAGATATTCTAAAATAGTTCGGTTCCAATTTATCCAATCCCCGCCATAATTGCTGGACCCTGAAGCAACGAGCTTAATATTTTTGTCGATACCTTTCATCAGCTTGGCAGTTTCAAGTGCAAATTTCCCGTAATCCTCAGCGTTCTTGTGTCCCATTTGCCATGAGCCATCCATTTCGTTGCCAAGACCCCAATAAATCACCTTATGTGGCTGTTTATGACCATTTTTAATTCTTAGATCGGCATAATAAGTCCCTTTTTCGATGTTGCAGTATTCGACCCAGTTTCGGGCCTCATCCATTGTTCCGGTTCCCAGGTTAACGCAGAAATAGGGTTCCGTCTGAACTTCATGGCACCAGTCAATAAACTCATCGGTACCAAAACTATTATTTTCGCGGTAACCCCAGGCAAGATCCATTCGCACAGGCCGTTTCTCTACCGGTCCGATGCCGTCCTCCCAATGGTATCCTGAGACAAAATTGCCTCCTGGCCAGCGTACAATTGGCACGTTGAGCTCTTTGGTTGCCTGAATCACATCCTTTCTAAATCCATTTTTATCAGATAAAGAAGAACCGGGTTCATAAAGGCCGCCATAAATACACCTGCCCAAATGCTCAACAAAATTTCCGTAGATCATTTTATCAATTTCACCAACCTGCCGCTCAATGTCTATTTTAATTCGCGCATGATCATTTTGCGCTAGCAGTTGATCTCCGGTTAGACAAACGATAATTTGAATAACTCCGTAAAGAAAACTTATTCGGCTAATGAGGGTAATCTTTTTCATCCTTGTAATTCAACTGGGTAAAGGTTTCCATTATTGCAAAATCCGATAAACAATTGATATTCCTGTTCATCTGGCATTGCTTATTCATCGGTTTTATTTAAAATCATGCCGTTCTAAAGTCGAATAAAGACATGTCAAGTAATCAAAATTAAGCATATTTTGATTACTTTCGGTAACATTATTTTATTGTCAATCTAACAGGCCAGCCGATGAATAGAAATTCATTTTTGAAAACTGCATCACTTTCACTTGCTGCGTTAATCTCCCCGTTGATGTGGGAAAAGTTACTCGCAGGCAGGGATACCGGGATTAATATCAGGGATTATTTCATCTGGGATAATGAGGAGGTTATCGTTCTTGCCGAAAAAGTTTTTGATAAATGCATTTTTCATAAGGTAATGCAACCAAGGGGAACTCTTGAACATCAGTGGATAGCACCCGGAGGTGGCTATATGGGTCAATGGATCTGGGATACCATGTTTGTAACTGATTTGCTGAGTATCTTTCCAGAGCAAAAAGGGGTGATGCATGAGGTTTTTCAAAATTACCGCGATTTCCAGGTAAGGTGGAACAATGTAATGCCTGAATATGCCCACGACATGATTCCTTGCATGATTGAACCCAACAACAAAGATAACTGGGCGGCTTATCCGGCTTATTCTCAGATTCCAATTTTGGCATGGGGACTTGAGCAGATCTACAAACGGAATCATGATATTGAATTAATCCGGGAAAACATAAAATCGCTTGAGGCATTTCACGAATGGTATTGGCGTGAACGGGATGTGACAAATGTTGGAATGGTGGGTGTCGGGTCATATAGCGGCATTGTGCAGCATGCGCGCTTTGAAACTTACGATTTTGACGGGACATTGGATCATTTAAAACTTACAACACATCCCACAAGAAAAACAGATAAGGAAGGGGCGTGGTATGGAGATGTTTTAGTCACAGGGAATACCGCTTATCTTGTCATGGCGGAAAAATGTCTGGTCCGCTTAGCCCGTATCATTGGAGATGAAAAGTTGGCAAAGCGCAGAGAGATTAGAATAAAAAGTAGTGTTGAGGCTATGCGCAGATATATGTGGGACGATGAATCTGGACTCTTCCTGGCAGTTCATCGCGATTCACTTGAGAAAATCAAAGAAACCAGCGTTGGCTGCTGGATGCCGCTCTATGCCGGAATTCCGACTAATGCAATGGCTAAACGTATGGTGTCTGTTATATCATTAAAGGGTTGGCAAACTCCGTTGACAGTCCCGACAATACCTCAGGATGACCCGAGATATCAATCCGGAGGGTTTTGGAGGGGAGATGTTTGGCCTGCATCTACCTATCAGATAGTCAGGGGGCTTAAGGATTATGGTTATGATGAATTGGCAGCAACTATTGCTGATACTTTAATCTCCAATGCCATAAAGAATGGTGTTAACGAAAGGTATGATTCCCAAACAGGTAAAGGTTTGGGTGTCGATTATCTTGGGATGAGCTGTACCCTTGTTACCTTGATGCTCGAGGGAATCAGTAAAAAATATAGGTTACGCCTGAAATAAAATCCTTCATCAAAAGGGAAATTATTTGATATTTAGCTACAATGTTATATGATCTATTCGTTTCTTTTACAGTAACTTAATAGTGCCTGCTTCATCTCATAACGGGGTCTAGTGATACCAGTATTCCTGGTTTTCAAACAGCCCATGTGTTGAAGCGGCTCTGAAAGGAATACGGTACTCGATCATCAGTTCGTGGGTGCCATTTGAATTGTATCCAATATTAAAACTTTGATCATATGCGTAACCTACCCTCATATTCGAAGTTACATTTACAGCAAACAACAGTGTCATCTGGTGTGAGGAGCGATAAGTAAATCCGAGGTCGAAACTTTCTCTTGGCCCCGACTGCAATAATGTAATACGTTTAAAACGGATATTCAGATTTCCTTCGACTACTGTTAGGTTATTTCGGTTTACAAACTGCACTCCGACATGATAATTAAACATCTCCGGATCTGAATTTTTATAGATGAGCGAGCCGTACCTATGATTTGTGTTTAGGAAAGTACTACTTGATTTGTTAATTGAAAGGATATGCGTAGAGGAAAGACTGCAAATAAAGTAGGTGGACTGAAATTCAAAACCTAAATTGGCATCGGGCTCCTGATAAATATCTTTTCCATAAGGGATTGCCGGGTCAACAGGAGTTACCGCTTCAAATTGTGAACCGTTAGATAATCGGCTAAAAACCCCCGCAGAAAGCCCCATTGCCAGTGACCAGTCCATGTTGTTTGATATTCTGTACGCATATGTCACCATTGGATTATAGACCTGCATTACCCCGATCTTCTCACCCACTAACGACAGTCCAAATGCTGAATGGATACTGTTAATATATCCGGATGCCTGTACATTGAAAACTCTGGGAGCACCTTCAACACCAAGCCATTGCTGACGGATGTTGGAAAAAAGGTAGATATATTCAGTCCGGACAATGGATGCGGGATTGTAATTTGCCCGGTTGTACCAATGTGTAGCCATACTGATATCGGCCTGAGCCAGTGCGTTCAGACCTGAAAATATATTTATGATTAAAAACAATATGGCGATTATTCGTCTCATTTATCTTAAATTCATTTCACCAATGTAATAAAACCTCTTCGGGTCTGCACTTTATCCTTCCAATCGCTATATTCAATGGAATAAAAGTAAGTATCCGGTTCAACAGATTTCCCTTTATAAGTTCCATCCCAACCATCAGTGCCATCATAAAAAATTGTACCATACCGGTCAAAGATCTTTAATTTAACCTTTGGCATAAAAATATCATTTGTCCCGTCTCCGTTTGGCGAAAAAACATTAGGGATAAATGGAATTACTTCAATTATTCTGGAAGTAGTCCTGGAACAGCCTACACTGTTGGTTACAGTGAGTGATAATGTATAACTCATAACATCATTTGAGATAGGGTAGGTATGTTGGATAACTGTTCGATAATCAGTCGTACCATCTCCCATATCCCAATCATAAGTCAGATCAGGGTGGAACGGAATTGCGCAAGTCAGCAGTTTGTGCCTGATATCCAGGTGGTCTGGCTTGTAGTTGATGTCCAGATATAGATCTGGAATCGGTTCTACATCACAGGGATTCAAATTGCCTGGCAATACTGAAACTACAACCGTTACCGATGGTGAATCTGCAATGCCGTCGTTAACAACGAGCGAAAAGGTATAATCGGTCTTCGAGCTTACTGCAGGCGCCTGAAATGTTGGATTTGTGGAAGTAACAGAACTTAGTGTTATCCCGGGTGGGCCATCCCACTTGTAGGTAATTGTATTTCCATCTGGGTCTGTTGATGCTGATCCATCAAGAGTCACCTTCGTGCCTTCACTTACAGACTGGTCAGTACCGGCATTGGCCAATGGTACACCATTGACAAATTTTACTGTTATTATCACCTGATCTGCCGAAGAATCGGAGGTTCCATCATTGACAACCAAAGTGAAATTGTAATTTGTATCGGTTGTCACTTGAGGAGCAATAAAGGTTGGTTTTACAGCTGATGTTGAACTCAGCAAGATACCCGGGGGAGCTGTCCATTTAAAAGTTAAAGTTTTTCCTGCATCATGCGATGATCCGGAACTATCCAGAATAACTGGTGAGCCCATACTAACAGTTTGATCACTTCCTGCATTTGCCACTGGGCCTGAAGCCCCGATTTGAAGGGTTATGGGATTACTGGATAATATCAATTTTGTTGCAACCGTATTTGTAATCTGGCATGTATAAATCGCTGCATCAGCAGCAGTCACAGAAGAAATGAGAAACTCTTTTGAGGTCGCACCTGGAATTGCAGTCCCATTTTTATACCATTGATATTTATTACTTTGGCCACCAACATTAACAGAAATTCGGAATTCCTCACCTAGATTCCTGATAAGTGTTGCAACCTGGCTGACAAAAGCCTGTGGAGAGTAGCTGAAAGTCCCTGTTAAAACAGGAACGTTGGGCTCGATCGGGCCAAAATCCAATACATTATTTTGAACAGAAAGATTGTTCAGTTTAGTCAGCGTTGACAATATTGGAATTCCTGAAAGTTGATTATTAGAAAGGCTTAATTGAGTCAGATTCACCATGGCTAACCAGCTATCGGGCATATTGCCGGAAAGTTGATTGTTATCCAAATGTAAATGCTGTATATTAACAAATGCTGACCAACTATTCGGAAGCGGACCTGTGAGTTTATTTGAATTAAGGTATAACTCTGTTAAATTTACCAGCGTACTCCATCCGACCGGAAGATTTCCCGTAAACTGATTGTTGTTTAGGATTAAAGAGCTCAAATTTACCAAAGCCGACCAGCTTTCTGGAAGAGAACCGATAAGTTGATTGTAATAAAGAAGTAATCCTTTAAGATTCACCAGCGCTTTCCAGCTTGAAGGTAATGAACCTGTAAGCTGATTGTTCCCAAGCCATAATTGCTGCATGTTTACCAATACTGCCCAATTTTCCGGGAGACTACCGGAAAGGTGATTCGCGCTGAGGTTTAATTGAATCAAATTCATAAGGGCCGCCCAGCTTTGGGGCAAACTCCCTGTAAGTTGATTATTTCCAAGGTCCAGCACCTGTAATTGAACGAGTGAAGACCAATTGGAAGGAATATTCCCGATAAACTGATTAACGCCAAGCCTGAGATCCTGTAATTTTACCAGAGTTGACCAACTATCCGGAAGATTGCCAGTAAGTTTATTGTTATCAAGATTTATTGAAGTTATCTCAGTCAGATTTGATAATTCGGAAGGCAGTGGACCCGTCAGACCCACAGAAATATATGGATCTCCCAAGTCCAACTCAGTTACCCGCCCGTTTGCCAGCGTGACCCCTTGCCAGGTACTCAGAGGTCCCGTTAGCCAGTTCGTTTGTTTGGTCCAGTTTACACCGTTGCACTGTTTATAAAGTGCGACAAGCGCCAATGAATCGGAATTTGTATCAAATGTCAGAGTCCCAATCTGAAGGGTTATCGGGTTGCTTGTTAAGGTAAGCTGAGTTGCTACAGTATTTGTAATCTGACAAGTGTAATCTCCTGCATCTGCTAAAGCAACCGACGAAATCGTAAAAGTTGTTCCTGTAGCCCCTGGAATTAGACTCCCGTTTTTATACCATTGGTACTTATTATGTGAGCCACCAACAGTGACAATGGTACTGAACTGATCACCTAAATTCTTAATTATTATTGCTTGTTGACCTACATTTGCCTGGGGTGTATAACTAAAATTGCTTTGGGGTACTCCGATATTTGGCTCAATAGATCCAAAATCAAGTAAATTATTCCCAGCATCTAAATATTTTAGCTTGGTTAAAGCAGATAATAATGGCAAACCTGAAATTTGATTATTCATTATTCCCAGACTCTCCAAATTAATTAAACCAGCCCAATTTACCGGTATTGTACCAGTAAGTTGATTATCTGAAACTGTTAGTTGAGTTAGTTTCGTAAGAGTTGCCCAGGCATCAGGTAGAGTACCAGTTAATTTATTATTATGAAGCCATAAAGTCTGCAAATTGACAAGGTTTGACCAATTCGATGGGAGAGAACCTGAAAGTTGGTTTTGGAAAAGAGTCAAATCGGTCAAATTTACAAGTGATGCCCAGCTATCAGGTAATATGCCTGTCAGCTGATTATTGTAAAGCGTTAAATATATTAATTTAGTAAGTGTTTTCCATTCATCAGGTAGGGTACCAGTAAATCGATTTGAACCAAGCGATAATCCGAACAAATTGACTAATGCCGACCAACTTGCGGGAAGAGAACCGTTCAATTGATTATTATCAAGCACAATCTGGGTTAGTTTAGTGAGAGTTGCCCAACTATCTGGTAATGTTCCTGTAAATTTATTATGATGTAACATTAATACCTGTAAATTTGAAAAAGCTGACCAACTGGCTGGAAGTAAGCCCGTAAGTTGATTGTTGGAAAGTCCTATCGCATTTAAGTTTATCAAAGCTGACCAACTATCAGGAATGGTACCTGTAAATTGATTGGTTTCAAGTACCAGATTATTTAAATTAGTCAGAGCAGACCAGCTCGACGGTAGTACTCCGGTAAGCTGATTTCCACCCAGGTATATAACCTGTAATTGGGTAAGTGAAGACCAACTTTCAGGAAGAGGCCCAGTAAATTGATTGAAACCAAGAAACAATTGCTGTAAATTCACAAGTGAAATCCAACTGACAGGAAGAGCACCTGTCAGTTGATTGGAGGAAAGATTTAGGGTTTTTATCTCTGTCAGATTTGCAAGTTCTGCTGGTAATTGTCCTGTTAAACCGACCGATGTGGTTTGGTCACCGAGATCCAAAATAATCACTCTCCCGTTTTCAACAGTAACCCCCTGCCAGGTGTTTAATCGTCCGGTTAACCAATTTTTTTGTTTGCTCCAGTTTACACCATTACACTGTTTATAAAGTGCAACCAAAGCCAGCGAATCGGAATTTGTATCAAATGTCAGACTCCCAATCTGAAGGGTTACCGGGTTGCTTGTTAAGGTAAGCTGAGTTGCTACAGTATTTGTAATCTGACAAGTGTAATCTCCTGTATCTGCTAAAGTAACCGACGAAATCGTAAAAGTTGTTCCTGTAGCCCCTGGAATTAGACTCCCGTTTTTATACCATTGGTACTTATTATGCTGGCCACCAACAGTGACAGAGGTGCTGAACTGGTCACCTAAATTTTTAATGATTATAGAGGGCTGGCCTACTGGGGCCTGAGGGGAATAATAAAATGTACTTATTGGGATTCCTACATTGGGCTCGATTGATCCGAAATCAAGCATATTGTTGTTTACCAGTAATTCATTGAGGTTAGTTAGGGCAGAAAAAGAAGGCACACTAGAAATTTGATTATCATTAAGATATAACTGCTGTAAGTTTGTTAAAGACTGCCAACTTTGAGGAATGGCTCCTGTAAATTGATTGCTTCCAAGCATAAGTGAAGACAAATGGGCAAAAGCTGACCAACCCGAAGGAAGATTGCCAGTAAGTTTATTATCATATAGCCATAAACCTTCCATGTTTACAAGGGCATTCCAACTATCTGGTATATTTCCTGTAAGTAGGTTTCCTCCAAGTACTAACCAGGTCAGATTTTTAAGTGCAGACCAACTTACGGGTAGTGGTCCGGTCAGTTTATTATATGCAAGCTGCAAATTGGTTAAATTGGATAATTTTGACCAGCTATCGGGAAGTGAACCTGAAAGTTGATTTGAAAAAATAAGTACAAGTGTAAGACTTGATAGTGCGGACCAGCTTTCAGGAAGATTTCCAGTAAATTGATTGTTGGAAAGGATCAGTTCAGATAAACTAACTAATGCAGACCAGCTTCCCGGAAGTGTTCCTGAAAATTGATTACCACTAAGATTAAGAAGCTGTAATTTTGTAAAAGCCGTCCAACTGTCAGAAAGTGTGCCTGTTAATTTATTATTCCAGAAACTTAAATTCCTTATCTCGTTGAGATTAGAAAGGTCATAGGGTAATTGACCTATAAGACCCACAGAATTATTCTGATCACCAAGATCCAAACCCACGACCCTTCCATTTTCAACGGTCACCCCCTGCCAGGTGTTTAAATTTCCTTTGAGCCAGTTCGTTTGTTTGGTCCAATTCAATCCATTGCACTGTTTGTAAAGTGCTACAAGTGCCAATGAATCGGAAACAGTATCAAATATCTGGTTTCCAATCTGAAGAGTTATCGGGTTGCTTGTTAAAGTGAGCTGGGTTGCAACTGTATTTGTAATCTGGCATGTGTAGTCACCTGCATCGCCTAAACTGACTGCATTAATAATATATTCTGTTCCATTTGCTCCCGGGATCAGAACCCCATTTTTAAACCATTGATATTTATTGTTTTGTCCGCCAACAGGGAAAGAGATCCGAAATTCACTACCGGCATTCCTTGTCAGCGTGGCAGATTGGCCAATAAGTGCCTGCGGAGAATAATTAAATGTACCGATGGGAACACCAATCTTGGGTTCAACAGATCCAAAATCAAGCAAATTATCTTGTACAAATAATTCATTTAGTTGTGTGAATGGTTTAAATGATGGCAATCCTGAGATTTGATTACCATTTAATTTTAAACTTTTCAAATTGACAAAGCTTGTCCAGCTTGATGGAAAGACACCGCTAATTTGATTTTTTGAAAGATCCAGCAGAACCATATTGCTAAGAACAGACCAGCTTTCCGGTAAAGGACCTGACAATTTATTTTCCTGAAGCGATAAAATCTCCAGATTGACAAAGGTTGACCAACTGGCAGGTAAGGAACCCGTTAGTTGATTGCCCCCTAGTTGTAATGTGTATAATTTTGAAAAAGCCGACCAACTTTCAGGAAGAGGACCTGAAATTTTATTATTTGACAGACCTAACAAATTAAGGTTTATCAATGATTTCCAACTATCTGGCAAAACACCTGATAATTGATTGTTTGAAAGATCTACTGCCTCGAATTTTGTTAACACCGACCAGCTATCAGGAAGAGTTCCTGTCAGATTATTAAAGCTAAGTATTAAAGTATAGAGATTTTGCAAAGAAGACCATGATGATGGCAGTGTGCCGGAAAGTTGATTCAGCCCCAAAAGCAGCACTTTCAAATTCACCATAGCAGACCAACTATCGGGCAGACTACCGGTAATTTGGTCACCGATAAGTCTTAGGTCTTCCAGTTTTACCAGAGCGGACCAACTGTCTGGCAGATTTCCGGCTATCGCATTATTACTAAAATTCAGCTGCCTTATCTCAGTAAGATTTACCATTTCAGCAGGCAATGGTCCAATAATTCCAACGGAATTTACCTGATCTCCCTGGTCCAGGCCTACCACTCTCCCGTTCTCTACTATAACTCCTTGCCAGGTACTCAGCGGTCCTTTCAGCCAGTTCGTTTGTTTGGTCCAGTTTACTCCGTTACACTGATTGTAAAGCGCAACAAGTGCCAGGGAATCCAAATCCGAGGGGGAATTAAGCGTAACTAACCTTGAAGAAGTTGAAATTGGTGATTGGAGGCCGTTCACTGCAATGCCTGTATAAATCGATAAAAACACGATTAAAACTGACAATGCATGTTTTTTCATCCGGGTTGTTTTTAGATTAAACTAGGATATAGAGAGACTCAACTCTATAGTTTGGTCTGTGAGGAGGCAAATTTATTACAATAAATAGAATTTCATAATTAAATGAAAATCTATTTGTCATGTGGAAGCAATAATTAAACAAGGTTTAATATAGGCTACATACTTTGATAGACAATATCTGAAATCTGGGATAATACCTGTGGCAATTTTTTACTATCCTTCCCTTTGGTCATTACAGTTAAAAGATAAGGCCGTTTATCAAGGTAGATAATGGCCGATTCATGAAGCTCTATTTCGCTCCCATTCCCTGCTTCTCCAAATTTGTGCACCATTTTTAAATATGATGGTAAATCTTTAATTAATCCATTTTTAAAATCTGATTTCGCTAATAGTTCAGCTGCAAATTCTGAATCATGATCTGAAAGATAGGTAGCATTATACAACACTCTCATAAAGAGGGAATACTCCTTTGCTGAAATTGGATAATCATTAGATTTCCAGTCAGGGGCCTCTAAACCAAGATCGGTAAATACTTTTTTAAAGGCATCCACGTCAATATTGGCATTTAGCAATTGGGTTGCATTATTGTCGGAATAAGCTATCATATAGGTTAGCAAATCTTTGATAGTATAGGTATGACCAAGTTCTATTGATTTGGATAAAAACTGAGGTTTTTTATCAGTAGGAAAGGGGTGATTGTACTGAAGTTTTTTTTCTAAAAAACCAGGATGTAGTTCATCCATCTTCAAAAACGTAATCAACTCAGGAACCTTTAATAGTGAGCCAGGATTGAATTTCTCATTTTCATTTATCCCAATCCATTCATTTTTTGAATAATCTTTTAGATATACAGAAGCTGAAATTAAGTCCCCTGCCAGCTTATACCCCTCTATCAGTTTATTAATGTTTTCCTTCACTGTATTCAAATCTTCAGCTTCACAATCGTTATCAACAAACATTAACGGCTTTATCAGACTATAGCCATTTAATCTTTTCAGGTTGTAGCTGCAGCTAAAAATTCCACTGCCGGTTTTGGCCTTTGAACCTGACAAACTGTACGAAGAGTCAATCTCCATTAAGTTTGACCTGATTAAAAAATCCATTGTAAAATATGTAGAGATAACAGAGATTAGGGTAATGAATAGGGTGGTTCCAATTGGGATTTTTTTTGAGAAAAGGAGTTTCATTCGTGATGTTTATATTTGAATTTTCAAGATAGTTGACAAAAATAATTGACGAAGGTTTAATCATATTTTTCAATATTTTTGTTTTTTCAAAACGTGCAGTTATAAAGAAATCTCTATTGCATTCTTAACCTTCAACTTAACCACTGCAGCAATTCAATGAACAAATCCAGCAATATTTTTATCAGAGGGGTTTAGATTGTTAGCTGTATTATCTTCGCAACATTAATTCACTCTTGTAAATGAATACCAAATCGCATAAATTGAAAATCCTGCATACCTCTGACTGGCACCTGGGCCGCCAATTATATGACCGGAAACGGCACGATGAGTTTGAGCTTTTTTTAAATTGGCTGACGGAATTGATTAAAACCGAAAATATCGATCTCCTTTTAGTGGCAGGTGACATTTTCGATACAACAACTCCAGGCAATAGGGCTCAGGAACTCTACTACCGGTTCCTCACTAAGGCCTCCCAATCGTGCCTGAGGCACATTGTAATTACTGGAGGGAATCATGACTCTCCTTCATTTTTGAATGCCCCCAAGGAGCTGTTACTATTTCTAAATGTATATGTCATTGGGTCGATATCTGATTTCCTTGAGGATGAAGTAATCATTTTGAACGATAAGACTCAGACAATGGAAGCGATTATATGTGCTGTCCCTTACTTGAGGGATAAGGACATCAGAACGGTTGAGGCAGGTGAAAAAATGGACGATAAGAACAGAAAACTGATAGCAGGTATTTCAAAACACTACGAATCCGTAGGTCAGATCGCGATTGAAAAACGCAATGGTAATGCGAATATTCCCATTATCGGGATGGGACACTTGTTTACTGCAGGAGGTAGAACGACAGAAGGTGATGGAGTCAGGGATTTATATGTCGGAGGGGTAGCCTTTGTCGATGAAAATAGCTTTCCCGAATGTTTCGATTATTTGGCCCTTGGCCATTTGCATTCTCCCCAAAAAGTTGGGAATTCGGATTCCAAAAGATATTGCGGATCTCCAATACCGATGAGTTTTGGTGAAGCTGGACAAGAAAAGAAAGTTATAGTTGTTGAATTTGAGGGGCGGATGCAGAAAATTTCCGAACATACAATACCTTGTTTTCAGGAGTTGGTCAGAGTCACAGGAGATGCAACGGCGATCTCACTGAAGTTGAATGAAATGAAATCGTCCGGCAGTAACGCCTGGTTGGAGATTGATTATTCCGGGGCTGAAACTTTCGTTGGACTAACCGACCTTGTTTATGATAGCGTCGCCGGAACAAAAATGGAGGTACTTCGAATTAAGACAAGAATCGCAACGGGTAAGACTTTAACAGCGATCGACGATCAGGAGACTCTCGACAATCTCGATCCCAGCGACGTATTTATCAGGTGTCTGGATGCCCATCAAATTGAAGAGCCTGATCGTGCATCACTGCTTTTAGCTTATCAACAACTTGTCATGAGAATGGTTGAGAATGACCGTAATGAAGAATAAGAAAATAAATAATGAAGATACTCCAGCTTAGGTTTAAAAATCTCAATTCTTTAGCAGGTGAATGGTTAATCGATTTTACCTCTCCTGAGTATGTCTCTGATGGAATATTTGCAATTTCTGGTCCGACTGGCGCAGGAAAATCTACGATTATGGATGCCATTTGTCTGGCTCTATACGGCAAAACTCCTAGACTTAGAGTGATTTCGCAAAACAATAATGAGATTATGTCGCGTCATACCGGTGAATGTTTCAGCGAGGTTGTTTTTGAAACGCAGAAAGGTCAATTCCGATGTACCTGGAGTCAGCATAGGGCGGGTAAAAAAGCTGGCAGAAATCTTCAGGATGCTAAACATGAAATAGCAGATGCGATAACAGGGAAAATTCTTGAATCCAAAAAGACAGAGGTGTCTAATGCAATTATTGCCCGAACCGGGATGGATTTCAGCCGGTTTACCCAATCAATGATGCTCGCACAAGGTGGTTTCGCGGCATTCCTTAATGCCGACCCCGAGAAAGAGAGGGCACCAATTCTTGAACAGATAACCGGGACAGAAATTTATAGTGAAATTTCAATTCTTGTATTTGATCGAAGAAGAACTGAATTTGGCAAACTTGAGATACTCAAGTCTGAAACCGAGGGAATTTTAATTCTAAATGAAGAGCAGGAGAATTCTATCAACCAGGAATTAATCGAAAAACAAACCCTTGAAAAGGAATTCACATTAAAGAAATCTGCTCTTGACCAATGCGTTCAATGGCTGAATAGGATTGAAAAGCTTAACCTGGAGCTTAATGGTATTTTGGCTGAAACTGTTAACCATTCAATTGATTTACAAAATTTTGAATCGAACCGGTTACTTTTACAAAAGGGGCTTAAGGCAGAGGGATTAGAGGTAGAATTTACTTTGCTTAGTTCCAAAAGAGCAATTCAGCTCGATGAACTTAATTGTTTGTCAGATCTGAAATTAAGTGTACCGCAAAAAAAGACAGTATTGGATGAAGCCACAGGACTGTATACAGATGTAAACAATTCGCTTGTCGAAATAAAACAGCAATCTTCAGTCGGATTGGAAGAGATAAAAGCAGTCCGGGCTTTAGATATTCAAAGTCGGGAAAAAGAAATTACCCTGAAACGGGAAATCAGTACACACAAGGAGCTCCTCTCTGCCAAAATTGAGAAAATTAAGGAAAAAAAGTCTCTGCGGGTTAAAGTATCGGTGGCATGGGTTACTCTTGGAATTGTTGAAGATTACTTCAGCAAGAACATATCTGATTCGGAACTGGTCACAGAATTAACCGGTATTCGTGAGAAATTGAGTAATTTGGGAATTGCCGGGAAAATTAAAGATTCTTTCTCAACTCAACTTTTGGAATCTGAAAAACTGTTAAGAAAAGCGGAGAGGGAGTATATGCTCCAGGAGGAATTAAACAATAATTTGGGCAAAGAACTCTCTGATGCCATTATGAAACGTTCTCTGGTTCAACAAACTTTGATTAAACATCTGGCTGACCGTCAACTTCGCGAATATCGGGCTGACCTTGCCCACCTAAATAAGGAGCTGGTATATTTGCAAAAAATCGGCAGTCTTGAAAGTGAACGCAAACAACTTACCGACAATCAGCCCTGTCCGTTATGTGGTTCGCTGCACCATCCATTTGCCGAAGGGAATATTCAGGAACCGGACGAAACCGGGAAAAAGATACATGAACTTTCTTCATTTATTGAACTGGCAGAAAAACTTGAAGAGTCAATTCTGGTCCTCGAAAACGAGGAAAAGATAATCAATACAAAACTGATTGCAGTTAAAATGGAGTTGCAAACGGCCAGATATAGCAAAGAATCCAGTGAAAAAATATTGAATCAAAATATTGCTGATCAGAAATATGCTATTGAAAATTATTCGAACTTATTGACCTCCACCGCTATATTCCTTCAGCCTTTCGGAATAACAGATCTTGCAAATATTAATCCTGACGAAGTATTCAGTGCACTCGAAGCGAAACTTAGTAATTGGCAGAATCAACTAAAGAAAAGAAAGACTATTGAGGATCAGATTAGTAGTTTAACCTCGGGAATTGAAACAATAAACGCACTCATCATTTCGAAAGGAGATTCCCTAAAGACCAAATTAAAAGAAATCATTCTCATCAGAACGGAACTTGAAAAGAGAAAAGCTGAACGAGAAAGGTATTATGGTACGAAAAACCCCGATTCGGAAGAGCTTCGCCTTAAGAAATTGGTTGCGACGGCAGAAATGGCTGAAAGATCTGCGAGTGATAAGGTAAAAGAATTAACCCGGGAATTGGCTGCGCTTAATCAGCGAATTGATGAACTGAACAAAACTACTTCTCTCAGAAAAATAACACTTGATATTGACGAAATAGCCTTTCGGAAATCGATTGAGAAAGCAGGATTTAATGATGAAGCTGCTTTTATTAATTGCCGCGTTTCAACAGATCGGAAAGAGGAACTCTCACAGAAAGCGACAGCACTCGATCGTAAAACAGAAGAACTTAAAACCCGCAAAAAGGACAGGGAAGATCAACTGGTTCAGGAAGCAGCAAAAAGATTGACGCAAGAGTCTGTTGATTCCTTGATTCTGCAGCAAAATGTTGTGACAGATTCAATTTCATCAATTTTGAAAGAAATTGGTGCCAAAATGCAGCAGTTGGAAGAGAATGAAAAGGCCAGGGAGCGTTTTGGGCAGATTACATTGCTTTTTGACGCACAAAAGGCGGAATTCCAAAGGTGGGATTTATTGTCAAATCTTATTGGTTCTGCCGACGGTAAAAAATACCGCAACTTTGCCCAAGGTCTTACTTTTGAAATAATGGTTGCGCATGCCAACACGCAATTAATCAAGTTGACAGACCGTTATCTGCTTATCAGAGATAAGGATCAACCGCTCGATCTGGATGTAATTGATAACTATCAGGCAGGGGAAATCCGCTCAACAAAGAACCTTTCAGGTGGTGAGACCTTTATTGTAAGTCTGGCACTCGCTTTGGGATTGTCAAAAATGGCGAGTAAAAATGTACGTGTTGACTCACTGTTTTTGGATGAAGGG
>CAIOOC010000654.1 GCA_903859795.1 uncultured Bacteroidia bacterium | reverse complement strand
GGCAGAACTCAAATAAATTTACACAGCCTTACCTCTTGCCTTACATACAACTATTATTTGACGGGTATTTGCAAATATTAAAAAAATAGCTTTACTTTGCTTTTTATGTAAACCCATTTCAGCACTTGACGGAGACAAGTCTAGGCCACTTCTCTTCATTTTTCTGTCGCACCCTAACATCATTTTCCCTAACTTATTGATCCCCAGTTAAGATGATTTTTTCGCAAGGCTAATAATTGTTTCTTTAATATATCATTTTGTGGCTGTTCGAGCATTGGATCAGCGGTTATAATTGATTCTGCGATATCCCGTGCATACTGCAGGATCTGACCATCTTTTGCCAGATTACTGATCTTCAAATCAAAGGCGATGCCGCTTTGCTGTGTCCCTTCAATATCTCCCGGTCCTCTTAGTCTCATATCGGCTTCAGCTATTTCGAATCCGTCATTTGTAGCCACCATGGTTTCGATCCGCTTTCGACTTTCCATGCCAAGCTTGAAACTGCTGAGTAACATACAGAATGATTGTTCAGCTCCTCTACCAACGCGTCCACGTAACTGATGAAGCTGTGATAACCCGAATCTTTCAGAGCTTTCAATGATCATCACCGATGCGTTAGGGACATCCACACCCACCTCAATAACTGTTGTGGCCACAAGAATCTGAGTTTCTCCACTTTTAAAACGCTGCATTTCAATATCTTTCATTGCTGGTTTCATCCGACCGTGAACCATCCCAATTGAATAATCGGGGAGAGGAAACAGCTTTTTGATTTGTTCGTATCCCTCTTCAAGATTTTTGTAATCCATTTTCTCGGATTCAGATATAAGGGGAAACACAATATATACCTGTCGCCCCTCGGCAATCTCTTTACGTATAAAATCATATACCTGGGCCCTTTTGTTTTCAAAATAGTGGACCGTTTTAATTGGTTTGCGGCCAGGTGGAAGTTCATCAATTACAGAAACGTCAAGATCGCCGTAAACCGTCATGGCTAATGTTCTGGGAATCGGGGTGGCCGTCATTACCAGAACGTGAGGAGGAATGAAATTTTTACGCCACAACTTTGCGCGTTGCGTCACGCCGAAACGATGCTGCTCATCAATAATAACAAGTCCAAGCGATTCAAACTGGACTATATCTTCCAAAAGCGCATGAGTTCCAATTAATAAGTGAAGATCACCATTAAGCAGTTCACTGTGAATTACAGCTCTGTCAGTTTTTTTTGTCGATCCAGTTAATAATTTGACCTTTACCGACATATTACCGAGAAATTTCTGAATCGATATATAATGCTGATTAGCAAGAATCTCGGTTGGTGCCATCAGGCAACACTGAAATCCGTTGTCAAGTGCAATCAGCATTGACATCAGTGCAACCATTGTCTTCCCGCTGCCAACATCTCCCTGCAACAGGCGGTTCATCTGCCTACCGGTACCCATGTCTTTTCTGATCTCCCTCACAACACGTTTCTGGGCATTGGTAAGCTCAAAGGGCAGGTGGTTATAAAAGAAATCATTGAAATAATTTCCAACCTTTGTAAAAACATGGCCCTTGAATTTTTTATGCCTGTCTTCTCTGAGATGAAGCAGCTTAAGCTGGATATAGAATAATTCCTCAAATTTCAGCCTGTATTCAGCTTTTCTGAGTAGTTGGGGGCTTTCCGGGAAATGGATATTGATTAATGCTGTTTCAAGCCCCAGCATACCAAGTTTCTGCACAAGCCAGGCTGGCATTGATTCATAAATACTTCCTTTCGCAAGATGAAGTGCTGCATATTGCAGTTTAAGGATATTTTTTGAGTGAATAAAATTGGATTTCAGCTTCTCCGAAGTGTTGTAAAAAGCCTGAATAAAACCCTCTTTTTTAGATGGATCAGGGACATTTTCATCGAGTTCGGGATGTACAATACTGAACTGGTTATTAAATTCTGTGGGCTTACCAAAGACGATATATTCAATACCGGTCTTAATGCTCTGCGTCACAAATTTAATTCCCTGAAACCAGATTAGTTCAAGAATGCCGGTTCCATCGGTCAGATAAGCCACAAGACGCTGATTCCGGCCAATGCCAATTACTTCCGATCCTGTTATCCTCCCTTTCACCTGAATGTACGGTAAAGTGCTGTTAATCTCACGGATCGTATAAAATTTAGTCCGGTCGACATACTTGTAAGGAAAGTAGTAAATCAGATCACCTAAGGTGAATACCTTCAGTTCCTGATTTAAAATTACTGACTTACGGGGCCCAACGCCCGGAAGAAACTTGATTTCCTGTAATAATATTCCCGACATAAAACAAACTTACATGAAAAAAACAGCTTTGCAAACTACTCCCTTATCTTTCATGTTTCTTTATTAGTTTTGCCTATATAAAACTTTTGGCATGAATTTTAGAACTATAGGCCGGTTGAAATTTTTACTGAAAGCCCGTCACAAAGGTGGACATGGCATTCACTCCCCTTACCTGTTCCGGCTTATTACAACAGTAATAGAATGCCGGTTTAAAAATCCCGAATACGAGATTTTTGAACGATTGCATAAAAGGGCATTAGAGATGTTACCTAAAAATATAGCGGTATCATTCGCAAAATCATACCATCAGACCGACCGCTCATTCCTAACGCATTCGAGGATTTATAATAAAGCAGAATTGCCAGGGAAGTTTGGGAAAATGGTAGTCAGATTGATACATGAATTTAGACCTACTGCAATAACTCACTTTGGTCCGGCTCTTGGAGTCAATCTTGCTGCAATGGCAATTGCCAATAATTCCAGGACTGTTTACCAGATGTCAGGTGATCCCGATTTTGATCTGTTTGCAATAAACTTACTGCTTGATTCAGAGAAATCCAATATCTTTTTTCTCTCTGAAAATGAAGAGCCTCCCATTCACCCCGGGTTGGTTCTGATCAATTTATCTGATAATCCTGCTAAGTCACGAATGGTTGTTCAGCACTGCCTTGACCATCATGCAGACGATGATATTCTGATTTTAAGAGGTATACATGAATCGGTCGAAATGGAAATTATCTGGCAGGAGTTGATCGGCAATAAAATTGCAAGGGTTTCTATCGATCAATTCGAAATTGGTATTGTGCTATTTCGCAAAGGATTACAAAAAGAAGATTTTATTCACCGGTTTTGATTGAATATTTCTCTCCCGTTAACGTACAAGTATGTTTTTGATCATTTCTATTCTTATCTTTATCCGCCATATTTCCGATCCTTCAGGTAACTTTAATTTATTTTAAACTACTGTATTTAAGTTATATATAAT